>SKNG01000198.1 GCA_007120685.1 Paracoccaceae bacterium
GCGGCCCAACCCGCTGCAGGCGCAATATCTGCCCGGCGCACGCTGGACCGATCCGCCGGCGCCGCTGTTCCAGGGGCTGATCGTGCGCAATCTGGAAGACAGCGGCGGGCTGCGCTTTGTCGGCCGCCGCCCGGTCGGCGCGGGTGGTGATTTCGCCCTGATAGGCACGCTGAGCGACTTTCAGGCCGAACTGGCCGAGGATGACGCCGTCACCATTCGCATCCGCTACAGCGCCCGGCTGGTGCGCGAAAGCGACGCTTCCATCATCGCCTCCCGCGTGTTCGAAACCCGCGCCCCGGCCGAGAGCAACACCGTGCTGCCCACCGTAGCAGCCTTCAACAACGCCGCCGAGGCCGTGATTCCCGAAATCAGCCGTTGGGTGCTTTCCACGCTGGGGGCACGGCTGACAAGCTGATCGTACGGCGGCGGCCTTCGCGGCAGTCAGCACCTGAAGCGGGATGCCGTTATCCTGGATCGATTGGGGATTCACAGGCACCCACTCTGGAGTTTCACGGTTTCCAGCCACAAGATGGGGGTGGATCGCCAAGGGCGGGGAGGCCATCACCGAAGACGCCCCCTGGCACTGCTCGCACGCCTCGCGCCGACAAGCGATGCCGGAGTCCTGCTGGATGAAGGTCGGCGCCCTCGTGCATCAAAAAGATCATCTGCGTGAAGGACCGGGGTATCATGACCCGGTCGCACTGCTTCTGAAAGCACAAGCCCTGCTTCATGGGCTCGCGCGGCTTCGACCCGCGGTGTGCAGAATGCGCCCGATGAAATTGAGCAGGACCTGCGCGGCAAGAATCGCGGTGGTGCCGCTGCGGTCGTAATCCGGGGCGACCTCGACCAGGTCTATACCCACCACCCGGCCGCGCCGGGCGAGGCCCGCCAGCAGTTCCATAACCTCGTAATACAGGAACCCGCCATGCGAGGGCGTGCCGGTGCCCGGCGCGATGGAGGGATCGAAGCCGTCGATGTCGATGGTGACGTAATAGCGCGCCCCCTCGGGGATGCGCGCCAGCGTGGCCTGCAGCCCCAGCGCGCGGATCTGGCGCACCGACAGGATATCGGCGCCCATGGCGCGGGCGGCCTCATAGCCTTCCCTGGCGGTGGACGACACATTGCGGATGCCGAATTGCGACAGCCCTGTCACATGCGCCTGTTCGGCCGCCCGGCGCATCGGATTGCCATGGCCGAAGCGCACCCCGTGGCGTTCATCGACGAAATCCAGATGTGCGTCGATCTGCACGACATGCAGCGGGCCGGCATCCGCAAAGGCGCGGATACAGGGGATGTTGACCGAATGATCGCCCCCGATGACCACCGGCAGGGCGCCGGCCTTCAGGATGGCGCGCACGCCCGCCTCGATCGCGTCGAGGCTGCGCATCATGTCGGTATGCACGATATCGGCATCCCCGATATCGGCCAGCCGCACCCCGTCCAGATAGGTGACATCGTCCTCGTGGTCATAGGCGCCGGCATGGCCGAAGGAAAACAGCGTCGAGGCCTCGCGCACCGCGCGCGGGCCGAAGCGGGCACCGGCGCGCCATTGCGTGCCCATGTCCAGCGGCGCGCCCAGGATCGCCACATCGGCCGCGATGGCGTTCCAGTCGGGCTGGTAGGGCGCCTTGGCGAAGGTGCAGATGCCGGTGAAGGGCAGGTTCAGCCGGCCGGACTCGTAGGCATGGGACATGGGCTGTCCTTTCGGGTTCACCGGCCCGGGGGCTGGTCTGGCGGCTGGTCTGGATGCTGTGCCACGGCGAATGGCGCCGGCAGGGTTTCGCAGATCACCGGCGCGCGGCCCCGGCGGCGGGCGGCGGCACTGGCGGTGACGCAGAGGATCTCGAACAGCATCGAGGCGCCGACCCAGGTGGTGGTGCCATGGGGATCGAAGGGCGGCGCCACTTCGACCAGATCGGCGCCGACGATATCCACCCCGTCCAGCGCCCGCAGCATGAGTTGTGCATCATAGGGGGTGAAGCCGCCGATTTCCGGCGTGCCGGTGCCGGGGGTGAAGGCGGGGTCGATCCCGTCGATATCGAAGCTCAGGTAGCTGCGCCCGCTGCCCAGGATGGCGCGGGCTTCGGCCATCACCGCCGCCGGCCCGCGGGCGTGCAACTCCTCTATCGGCACGACGCGGATGCCGTTGGCGGCGGCAAAGGCGCGGTCCTCGCCGTCATAGGTGGTGCCGCGGATGCCGATCTGGACCATGCGCGCGGGATCAAGCAGCCCTTCCTCGACCGCGCGGCGAAAGGGGGTGCCGTGGGTGTAGCGCACACCGCCGAAATAGCTGTCGAAAAGGTCGGTATGGGCGTCGAACTGGATAAAGCCCAGCGGCCCCTCGCTGGCCAGCGCGCGCAGCACCGGCAGGCTCATCAGATGGTCGCCGCCCAGCATGATCGGCGTGATGGCGGCGTCGTGCAGCCGGGAGAATTGCGCCTGGACCAGTTGCAGGGTGTGGCCCACATCGGTCAGATTGACCGTGGCATCGCCGAAATCGGCGGCGCGGGCGGTGTGAAACGGCGCGGCGCGGGTGGCCTGGTTGACCATGCGGATCATGGTGGAGGCATCGCGCAGGGCACGCGGCCCGTGGCGCGCGCCGGGGCGGTTGGTGGTGCCGCTGTCCCAGGGCACGCCCAGAAAGCCGATCTCGGCCCCCTCGGGCGCTTCCAGCCGGCGCAGGGGCAGGCGCATCATCGTGGCGATGCCGGCAAAGCGCGGCACCTCCAGCGCCGAGACCGGCAGATAGGCGGGATCGACCGGGATCATGCCGGCACCTTTTCGATCCGGTCGCTGCGCAGCAGGGCGCGATGCGCGGCGGCGTGCCGGGCGATGGCCTCCAGCGGCGCGATCCAGACATCGCCGCGCGCCAGCACCCCTTCCAGCCAGGTCTCCATCGCCGCCCAGCGCGCCAGCCGGCCGGTCAGGAACGGGTGCAGCACCGGCATCCAGAACCCGCCGACGGCGCGCGCAGCCTCGTATTCCTCGAAGAAGGCGCGCAGCCCGTCCGAGGGCGCGCGCACCGGCATCAGATAGCCGATCTCCTCGAAATGGGCGAAGGGCGGCCAGTCGTCGCAGCCCCAATGCGGCGGGATCTCGATCAACTCGCCCTGCGGCGCCTGCAGCAGATAGGGCAGGTCATCGGCCATCAGCGAGCTGTCATAAAGAAACCCCTCGTCGATCAGACGGCCGATCACCCCCGGCGTGGCGTTGTAGACCGGCGCGCGGTAGCCACGGGGCTTCTGGCCGGTCATCCGCTGATGGGTCTCCAGCGCGCGGTAGAAGAGTTCTGCCTCCTGCTCATCGGAATGGCCCATCGGATCCTCATGGCGCCACGAGTGGTGGCCGATCTCATGGCCGGCCTTCAGGATCGCCTCGACCGTGGCGGGATAGGTTTCCATCACCCAGGCAGGGATGAAGAAGGTCTGGGTCAGGCCCAGTCGGCGATAGGTCTGAAGGATGCGCGGCACCGCCACGGTTGGGCCGTAGCGGCCCATCGAGACGGGGGCGAGGCGCAGATGCCCGTCCTCGGGCCGGGCGTTGCGGATCAGGCTGTCGGCGTCGATGTCGAAGGTGACCGAGGCGGCAAGCCGCTTGCCATCGGGCCAGGGCAGGGGGTGAAGCAGCATGGCAAGCCTTTCTCAGTGCATGGCCGCCCCGCCATCGGCGGAAAGGCACTGTCCGGTGATGAAGCTGGCGCGGGGCGAGGCCAGGAAGGCGATAAGCGCGGCGATCTCCTCGGGCCGGCCAATGCGGCGCAGGGGGTTGGCGGTCTCGGCGGCCTGTTCGGCTGCGCTCATGGCGTCGAAGCCCAGAAGCGGCGTGTCCACCGGGCCGGGGGCGACGGCATTGACCAGGATGTCCGGCGCCAGTTCCCGCGCCCAGGACCGGGTCAGCGACAAGAGCGCGCCCTTGCTGGCGGCATAGGCCGAGGCGCCGGCGCGGCCCAGATAGGCCAGTTCCGAGGCGACATTGATGATCCGCCCGCCCTTCGGCATTTTCGGCAGCACCGCCTGGGTGACCACGAAGGGGCCGCGCAGGTTGACCGCCAGTTGCCGGTCGAAATCGGCCAGCGGCATGTCGGCCAGACGCCCCTCGATCAGCACGCCGGCGTTGTTGACCAGCACATCGATGCGCCCCACCCCGGCCAGCGCCGCCGCGACCGAGGCCGGGTCGGATACATCCGCCGCCAGATCGGCGCCCGCATCGGTGCCGGCCAGATCCAGCCCCAGCACCTGAAACCCGTCCGCGCGCAGCGCCGCGCAACTGGCCGCGCCGATGCCGCGCGCGGCGCCGGTGACCAGCGCCACCCTCACCACGGCACCTCGCCACGGTCGATGCCCAGGGTCTGACCGGTGATATTGGCCGACAGGGGCGAGGCCAGGAACAGATAGGCGCCGGTGATATCCTCGGGCTCCATCAGCCCGCCGGCCAGCGGCTGCGCGGCCTCGACCCCGGCGATGATCTCGCCCTCGTCGCGGCCCGAGCGCGCCGCCAGCACGCGTGCCGAGCGCACGGCAGCCTCGGTCCGTACCCAGCCGGGGGCGACGGCATTGACCCGGATGCCGCGCGGTCCCAGTTCGCGCGCCCAGGTCTTGGTCAGGCCGATCACGGCGTGTTTAGAGGCGACATAGGCGCCAAACAGCGGCTCGCCCACCCGCCCCCAGATCGAGGCGGTGTTGACGATCCGGGCCCCCTGCCCCATCGCCGCCAGCGCCTGGCCGGTGACCAGCGCCATGCCGGTGACATTGATGTCCAGAATGCGGCGAAACAGCGCCAGCGCCTCGGGGCTGTGGTCATCTACCGGCGTGATGCGTTCCAGCCCGGCATTGTTGACCAGCACATCAAGCCGCCCTACCCCAGCCAGCGCCCCCGCCACGGCGCGCGGGTCGGTCACATCGGCGCAAAGCGGCCTGGCGCCGATGGCCGTGGCGGCGTCCTGCACCGCCGCATCCTCGGCGAGCGCCCAAACCGTTGCGCCGGCCTCGACGAAGGCGCGCGCCACGCCCAGGCCGATGCCCCGGCTGGCGCCGGTCACCAGCACCCGCTGGCCGGAAAGCCCGGAAAGCCCGGTCACCCCAGCCGGCCCGGTCATGCCGCATCCCCTTCCTGTTCCTGCGCCGTGGCGCGGACCTGCTGCAGCAATTCGTTGCGCAGCGCGAAGAAGTCCGGGCTTTCGCGCAGCGCCAGCGGGCGATCGGCGCCCAGCCGCGCGGTGACATCGACCACCGACAGGATACGCGCCGGGCGGCGGGTGAAAACCACCACGCGGTCAGCAAGAAAGGCCGCTTCCTCGACATCATGGGTGACGAAGATCACCGTCTTGCGCTCCTCGGCCTGGATCTGGCGCAGCGCCAGTTGCAGGGTCTCGCGCCGCTGCGCGTCAAGCGCGCCGAAGGGCTCGTCCATCAGCAGGATCTCGGACCCGGCGGCCAGGGTGCGGGCGATGGCGACGCGCTGGCGCATGCCC
>SKNG01000400.1 GCA_007120685.1 Paracoccaceae bacterium
CCATGCAACAGCACGAACAGCGGATAATGCCCGGCGCCATGTTCCGTTGCGCCCTCGGCCATCAGTCTGGCGGTGTTGCGCTTCGCCAGCGCCAGTTCCGCCAGCCGCTGGATGCCGATCAGCGCCAGCAGGATCCAGGCCCAGCCGATCATCGCGTCGCCTCCATCGCCAGCATCTGGAACGCGGCGGTAAACCCCGGCCCCAGCGCGGTCATCAGCACCGGCCCGCGCTGGCCAGCGCGGCGCAGCCGGTCCAGCACATACAGCACCGTCGGCGCCGACATGTTGCCATGCTCGCGCAGCACGGCGCGTTCGGCATCCAGCGCGCCTGCGGGCAGCGCGAAACTGGCCTCCAGAGCCTCGATCACCTTCGCCCCGCCGGGATGCGCGCAGGGCCGCGCGATGTCGCCCTCGCGCAGCCCGTGCCGGGCCAGGAAGGCGGTGCGGGCCGCGCCATAGTCCATTGTCACCAGCTTCGGGATGTCGCGGTGAAAGATCACGTCGAACCCCTGCGCATCGATATCCCAGCCCATCACGTTCAGCGTATCGGGCCACATATGCTCGCCCGCCGCGCCCAGCCGGGCGAAACCCTCGCCGCCCGCCTCCAGCACCATCGCCGCCGCCCCGTCGCCGAAAAGCGCGGTGGCCACCAGATTGCTCTTCGTCAGCCGGTCATGGCGAAAGGCCAGCGTGCAAAGCTCCAGCACCACCACCAGCGCCCGCCGCCCTGCGCCCCCGGCCAGCAGCGCCGCGCCGCGCGACAGACCCAGCACACCGCCCGCGCAGCCGAAACCGAAGATCGGCAGGCGGATCACATCGGCGCGCAGCCCCAGCCGCCCGGCCAGCCGCGCCTCGATCGAGGGCGTGGCGATGCCGGTGGAACTGACGAAGACCACGGCATCGATCTGATCCGCCCGGCAACCGGCATCTGCCATCGCAGCGCGCGCGGCCGCCTCACCCAGATCGGTGGCGGCCTGCAGATAAAGCGCGGTTTTCTCGGCGATCCCGACAGGGCGGCGGAACCAGTCCAGCGGCTGGCAGGCCTGACGCCGCGCGATCTGCGCATTGCTATAGACCGGCTCCAGCTGCGCAAACAGCGCACTGCGCGCGCCGAAAATCTCGCGCGCCTGCTCGATCACCGCCTCCTGCTCCAGCACATGCGGCGGCGCGGCGCTGGCAAGGCCGGTGATGGCCACGCAAGGCGCGCCGCCGGCTTCGGTATCGGCGCGCGGCGCGGTAAAGGGACTGTTCAAGGCGGCCTCCGTTCTGTCGACGGGGAACATAGCACGCCACGCGGTGCAGCCCACAGCCCTCCGGCAGGGCAGCCATCACGGCATTCTGAAAGCCCGCCAGGCCCTTCGCCCCCTCTTTGCTCTTCAAATATCCCGGGGGGAGTCGCGCGGCACGCGCGGCGGGGGGCAGCGCCCCCCACTTCCCCTTCCCGGCAATCTGCACTAGCGTGCCGCCGCACCACCGGGGGAGAGGCCCAGAAATGATTGCCGCTCAGGGATTTGCCGGCGCCCGCGTTGGGGTCCTGGGCCTTGGCCGCTCGGGCCTTGCCACCTGCGCGGCCCTGCGCGCCGGCGGCGCCGAACCCATCCCCTGGGACGACAGCGCCGAGGCCCGCGCCCGGGCCGAGGCCGAGGGCTTCCCGCCCGCCGACCTGACGCGCCAGGGCGCGCTGGACGGGCTGGCGGCGCTGATCGTCTCGCCCGGCATCCCGCATCTCTACCCCGCCCCGCACCCGGTCATCGCCGCTGCCTGTGCCGCCGGCGTGCCGGTCGACAATGACATCGGCCTCTTCTTCCGCTCGCTGGGCCAGCGGGGGTGGGAGGCGATGGACCAGCCCCCGCGCGTGGTCGCCGTCACCGGCTCGAACGGGAAATCCACCACCACCGCGCTGATCGCCCATATCCTGCGCCACGCCGGTGTGCCGGTGCAGATGGCGGGCAATATCGGCCGGGGCGTGCTGTCGATCGACCCGCCGGGCGAGGGGGCGGTGGTGGTGCTGGAGCTTTCCAGCTACCAGACCGATCTCGCCCGCGCCCTGACCCCGGATGTGGCGGTCTTCACCAACCTCAGCCCCGATCATCTGGACCGCCACGGCGGCATGGGCGGCTATTTCGCCGCCAAGCGGCGCCTGTTCGCCGAGGGCGGCCCTGACCGCGCGGTGATCGGCATCGATGAACCCGAGGGGCAGTTCCTGGCCATGCAGACGGGCGAGGGGTCGGGCGACCGGCGGGTGATCCGCGTCTCTTCGGGGCAAAAGCTGCATGGGCCGGGATGGTCGGTCTTCGCGCGCAAGGGGTTTCTGGCGGAATGGCAGGGCGGGCGGCAGGTGGCCTCGGTCGATCTGCGCCCCATGCCGGGGCTGCCCGGCGCGCATAACCACCAGAACGCCTGCGCCGCCTGGGGCGCGTGTCGCGCACTCGGCATCGCGCCGCGGCTGATCGAGGCGGCGCTGGCCAGTTTCACCGGACTGCCCCATCGCAGCCAGCTGGTGGCCGAGATCGGCGGGGTGCGTTTCGTCAATGACTCCAAGGCCACGAATGTGGAAAGCGCGGCCAAGGCGCTGCAGGCCTTCACCGGCATCCGCTGGATCGCCGGGGGCCTGGGCAAGGACGGCGGCATCGCCGCGCTGGCGCCGCATCTGGGGAGCGTGGTCAAGGCCTATCTGATCGGCCATTCGGCGCGCGCCTTCGCGCTGCAACTGGGCGACACGCCGCATGAGATCTGCGAGACGATGGCGCGCGCCGTGACGCGCGCCGCGGCCGAGGCGCGGCCGGGCGAGGTGGTGCTGCTGGCCCCGGCGGCGGCAAGCTTCGACCAGTATCCGGATTTCGAGAAACGCGGCGAGGATTTCATGGCCTGCGTCAGTCTGTTGGCGGCGCAATGAGCCAGCGCCCGGCAAGCGCGCTTTCGCCGATGAGCGCGGGCGACACGCGGCGCGGGTTTCTGTTCGCGCTCTCGGCCTATCTGATCTGGGGCGCGCTGCCGCTTTACCTGAAGGCGCTGGATCACGTACCGGTGCTGGAAGTGCTGGCCCATCGCATCGTCTGGTCGGTGCCTGTGGCGCTGGCGGTGCTGATCGCGCTGGGCCGCACGGCCGATCTGCGCGCCGCCTTCCGCGCGCCGGGGGTGCTGGGCATGGCGCTGGTGACCTCGGCGCTGATCACGGTCAACTGGGGCGCCTATGTCTGGTCGATCCAGAGCGGGCAGGCGGTGGAGGCGGCGCTGGGCTATTACATCAACCCGCTGTTCTCGATCTTCCTGGGCGCCGTGTTCCTGGGCGAGCGGCTGAGCGCGCGGCAATGGGGTGCGGTGGGGCTGGCGGCGCTGGCCGTGGTGGTGCTGACCGTCGAGGCCGGGCGGCTGCCGCTTCTGGCGCTGACCATGACGGTCAGCTGGGGGTTCTACGCGCTGTTCAAGCGGGCGCTGCCGGTGGGGCCGAACCAGGGTTTCACGCTGGAGGTGATGATCCTGACGCCCTTCGCGCTGGGCGCCATGATCTGGCTGCAGGCGCAGGGCGGCCTGTTCACCCTGCAGGCTGGGGTCTGGGACATCGCCCTGCTGCTGGGCTGCGGTGTGGTCACGGCGGTGCCGCTGATGCTTTATGCCAATGGCGCCAAGGGGCTGACCCTGTCGACCATCGCCATCATGCAGTATATCGCGCCCAGCTTCATCTTCCTGATCGCCGTCTTCGTCTTTGGCGAGGAACTGGGCATGGGCCGGCTGGTGGCCTTTCCGCTGATCTGGGCGGCGCTGGTGCTCTATACCTCCGAGGTGCTGCGCCGGCGGTGACGGGGCAGGGGGGCGCTGCCCCCCGCCGGCTTCGCCGACTCCCCCCGGGATATTTGAAGAGCAAAGAGGTGGCGGGGGTTTTCGCCGCTGTCGCGCCGGCTGGCCGGGCAAGGGGCTGGCGTTGCGGGGCGTTTGCGGTTACCTTTCCCGACAGACCCGGCAAACGGGCGCGCGTAAGGCAGACAGAGCAGGTTGGCCATGACGGAAATGGTGCATGGGGCAAGCCCGGTAGAGCCGGGCGAGCCGATCTTGTCGCGCTGGTGGCGCACGGTGGATCGCTGGACGATTGCCTGCGTGATGCTGCTGATGGGGGTGGGGCTTTTGCTGGCGCTGGCCTCCTCGCCGCCCTTGGCGACGCGCAACAACCTGCCCGCCTTTTTCTATTTCGAACGCCAGATGCTGTTCGGCGGCGTGGCGCTGGTGGTGATGTTCGTGGTCTCGCTGATGTCGCCGGTCACCATCCGGCGCTGGGCGGTGCTGGGCTGTCTGGGCGCCATCGTGACACTGATGCTGCTGCCTTTCATCGGCACCGATTTCGGAAAGGGGGCCACGCGCTGGCTGAGCCTGGGTTTTGCCAGCGTGCAGCCCGTGGAATTCCTGAAGCCCTGTCTGGTCGCCGTCTGCGCCTGGTTCCTGGCCGCCGGGCAGGAGCCGAACGGCCCGCCGGGCAAGACGCTGTCGCTGGCCCTGGTCTTCGCCTCGGTGTTCCTGCTGGTCATCCAGCCGGATTTCGGCCAGGCGGCGCTGATCCTGTTCACCTGGGGGGTGATGTATTTCATCTCCGGCGCTTCGATGCTGATCATCCTGGTGCTGGCCGGGGCGGTGCTGGTGGGCGGTACCCTGGCCTATAACGGCTCGCAGCACTTCGCCCGGCGCATCGACGGCTTTCTGGCGTCAGAGGTTGATGCCCGCTCGCAGCTTGGCTATGCCACCGCCGCCATCCAGGAGGGCGGGCTCTTCGGCATGGGTGTCGGTGAGGGTCAGGTGAAATGGCAACTGCCCGACGCGCATACCGATTTCATCATCGCCGTGGCGGCCGAGGAATACGGGCTGGTGCTGGTGGTGTTCATCATCGGGCTTTACGCGATGATCTGCCTGCGCGCGATTTCGCGGCTGATGCGCGAGCGTGACCTTTTCGTGCGGCTGGCCGGGGCTGGCATCGTGGCGTTGTTCTCGGCTCAGGCGATGATCAACATGGGCGTGGCGGTGCGGCTGTTGCCGGCCAAGGGCATGACCCTGCCCTTTGTCAGCTACGGCGGGTCGTCTCTGGTGGCGATGGGGCTGATGATGGGCATGTTGCTGGCCTTGACGCGCGCGCGGCCGCAGGGTGAGATTGGCGATATCCTTCTGACGCGGGGGCGCCGGGGCTGATGGTCGGCAAGCGCGCAGGAAAAGGGGCCGGTCGGGCACCGCTGGCCGTGATCGCCGCCGGGGGCACCGGCGGGCACATGTTTCCTGCCCAGGCGCTGGCCGAGGAACTGCTGGCCCGCGGCTGGCAGGTGGCCCTGTCCACCGACGCGCGCGGCGCGCGCTATGCCAGCGCCTTTCCCGAGGCCGTGGCGCGCCGGGTGGTGCCCGCGGCCACCTTCGCGCGGGGCGGCATGCTGGCGCGGCTGATGGTGCCCTTGCGGATCCTGGGCGGGGTGCTGAAGGCCGCCGGC
>SKNG01000197.1 GCA_007120685.1 Paracoccaceae bacterium
AGCTGGTCATCTCGGCCGGGCTGGTGGTGCCGGGGGACGAGGCGCTGCGCGCGGCGAAGCGGATGGCCGGAACGCTGCCCGAGCCGGAACAGACCCGGGGCCGGTAGCGCAGCGCTCGCCACGGGCGCGGGGACGGGCCTTGCAAGGCCCGTAAGCGCCTTGCAAGGCGCTTGCCACGCCCGGCCCCGGCGTTGCGGCCCCGGTCAGCCGCCTGTCCCTGCCACCAATCGGTCCAGCCGCCCGCCCGCGCCCGCCAGCCGTGCCCGCGCGGCCTCGGCCCCCAGCCCGGTCAGCAGTATCGCCAGCGCCAGCCGGATATCGCCCCCGGCCGCCTCCAGCGCCTGCGCCGCCTCGACCTCGGGCACGCCGGCCAGGTCCATCACCATTGCCTGCGCCCGGACGTTCAGCTTGGCGTTGCTCGCCTGCATGGCCACCATCCGCCCCCGCCAGACATGGCCGCGGCGCAGGAAGATGCCGGTCGACAGGCAGGTCAGCGCCGCGCGCTGCGCGGTGCCGGCCTTCATCCGGGTGGACCCCGCCACGATCTCGGCCCCCGTGGGCAGGGTGATGGCATGGTCGCAGGCGGCGGCCAGCGGGCTTTCGGGGTTGTTGGCGATGCCGATGGCCAACGCCCCCGCCGCCCGTGCCGCCTGCACCGCCGCCAGCGTGGAGGGCGTGCGCCCGGATGCCGCCAGCGCGATCACCACATCCGCCGGCCCCACCGCCAGCGCCGCAATGCCTGCGCGTGCCGCTTCAGCGTCATCCTCGGCCCCCTCGACCGCCTGCGCATAGGCCGCATCGCCCCCGGCCATCAGCACCAGCGCCCGCTTGCGCGGCCAGCCGAAGGTCGGCGCCAGTTCCGCCGCATCCTGCGCCGCGATCCGCCCCGAGGTGCCGGCGCCGGCATAGATCAGCCGCCCGGTCTGCCCCAGCCGGTCGGCGGCGGCCACAATCGCGGCCTCCAGCGCCGGGGCGGCGGCCTGAAGGGTGGACACGGCGGCCATCTGCCCCTCGATCATCGCCGCCAGCGCCTCGGCCACCCGCCAGCCCTCGATCCCCCGGTATCGCGCGGCGGCGGTTTCGGTGTCTGTCATTCTGTCTCCCTTTCCATCGCCAGCCGCGCCCCGGCGGCGGCGGCGTCCAGTGTCTGAAAACGCGGCGCGCGGTCGGCCAGCAGCGTGGCCAGCCTGCCCCGAACCACCCCGCCCGGCGCCAGCACGCCACCCGCCATCACCAGCGGTGCCGGTCCACAGCGCGCGGCCAACGCCCGGGTGAGCCGCACCAGTTCATCCGCCGCGCGCGCCAGCAACCCTGCCGCCACCGCATCGCCCGCCCGCGCGGCATCCGCCACCGCCACCGCCAGCGCACCCAGGTCCCCGCGCGGCATCGCATAGACGCGGGGGCAGACCGTGTCCCAGTCGCGCGCTCCTATAGCGGCGAACAGCGCCTCGGCCAGCGCCTCGCATCCCGCTGGCCTCCCGCTTTCGTCGATCCGCCGATAGATCAGGTCCAGCGCCCGCAGCACGATCCAGACCGCCGAGCCCGCGTCGTCGATCAGCGCCCCGCGCCCGCCGACCTCGACCCAGCCGCCGCCCGCTGACCGCCCCAGCCCCACGCTGCCCGTGCCCGCCAGCACCAGATGCCCCGCGCCACCCTCCGGAAACGCCGCATGCCAGGCAAGTTGCACATCGTTCATCAGCCGCACCTTGTCAGTCGCCAGCCCCAGCGGCCCGGCGCAGGCCGCCGTCAAGGTCAGCCCCGGCGCATACCCCGCCCCGGTCAGGCCCAGGCAGGCGCCGCGCGGGGCGGCGGGCAGGGCGGCGCGGATCGTGGTTAGCGCGGCCTCGAACCCCGCGCGCTGGCTGGCGTCCGCGCGCAGGGCGGTGGCACCGGGTGCCTGCCCCCGCGCGATAACCCTGCCCCGGTCGGCCAGCAACCAGCGGCTTGCCGTGCCGCCCATGTCCACGCCCAGCCAGGCCATGTGTCCCTCATTCGCTTGGCCTCGGAATACAGCGCCGGCGCGGGCTTGGCCATGCCCGGGCGGCGTGGTTAAGCTGCTGGCATGGAAACGCGCGAACAGGAACCGGCAGAGGGCATGGTCTGGCATGCCGACTGGCTGCATGACGGCGCGGCGCTGACGCGGGGTGCGGGGCTATGGGTGCAGGGCGGCCGCGTGCGCGCGGTGCTGCCACCCGGCGCGGCACTGCCGCGGGGGGTGGCGCGCAGGGCCTTGGGGGCAGGGGGGATCGTGCCCGGCTTCGTGGACCTGCAGGTCAACGGCGGCGGGGGCGAGATGCTGGGCGCAGGCGCGGATGCGGCGATGATCGCCCGGCTGTGCGCGGTGCATGCGCGGCTGGGGGCGACGGGGATCCTGCCCACGCTGATTACCGACCGGGCAGAGGTGACGCGGGCGGTGATTGCCGCCGGGGTGGCGGCGCATCGGCAGGGGGTGGCGGGGTTTCTGGGCCTGCATCTGGAGGGGCCGCATCTGGACCCGGCCCGCGCCGGGGCCCATGACCCGGGCCTGATCCGGCCGATGACAGCCGAGGACCTGGCGCTTTACTGTCAGGCCGCGCGCGCCCTGCCGGCGCTGATGCTGACGCTGGCGCCAGAGGCCGCCAGCCCCGAGCAGATCGCCACCCTTGCCCGCGCCGGGGTGATCGTTGCCCTGGGCCACAGCGATTGTTCGGCCCAGGCCGCGCAGGCAGCGCAGAAGGCCGGGGCACGGGTGGTCACGCATCTGTTCAACGCCATGAGCCCCTTCACCCATCGCGCGCCCGGCCTGACCGGCGTGGCGCTGGATCAGGACCGGCTGGCCTGCGGGCTGATCGCCGATGGCTGGCACGCGGCGCCACAGGCCCTGCGGCTGGCCCTGCGCGCCAAGCCCGAGGACGCGCTGTTTCTGGTCAGCGACGCGATGGCGCTGGCCGGCAGCGTGGCGGAAAGCTTCGATCTGGGCGGCCGCCCCATCCACCGCGAAGCCGGCGCAGGCGGCCAGCCGGGGCGGCTGACGCTGGCCGACGGCACGCTGGCCGGGGCCGATCTGACCCTGCCACAGGCGGTGGCGCTGCTGGTATCCGTCGGCGCCGAACCGGCCCGCGCTGTCGCCATGGCCAGCCGCGTGCCCGCGCAGGTGATCGGCGCGCAGGCCGGGCGGCTGCTGCCCGGCGCGCAGGCGGATTTCCTGCATATGGGGGAGGATTGGACGCTGCGCGGGGTCTGGCGGGCGGGCATGGCTGTCGCACCGGCGCAGCGCTGACCTGGCTGGCCCGAAGCCGGGGCCGGGTGCGGGAAGGCCCTTGCAAGGGCCTTCAACGCGCGTTCGAACGCGCGTTTTCCCCCGCCGCGACCGATGCGCCAGCCGTCTCGGCCATTACCGCCTCTACCGCGGCAACCTGCGCCCTATCCATCCGCAAACCCAGCTTCGAGCGTCGCCAGAGCGCGTCCTCGGCCATGGTGGCAAATTCGCGCTCGATCATCCAGCGCAATTCAGCCTCGGTCAGCGTGGCGCAGAAATCCTGGCCCAGATCCGCGGGCGCTTGCGCATCGCCCAGCACCGCCGACGCCTCGGTCCCGTAGGCGCGCACCAGCCGAAGCGCCCAGTCCGGGCTCAGGAACGGGTAGCGCCCCATCAGCCCCGCCACCTGATCGGCCACCCCATCGACCGGGAAATCGCCCCCCGGCAGCGGTGCCCCCGCCGTCCAGGCCCCGCCCGCCATCGGCAGGACCGACCCGACATGACCCAGCGCCGATTCGGCCAGCCGGCGATAGGTGGTGATCTTGCCGCCGAAGACATGCAGCACCGGCGCCCCGGCCGCGCGGTCCAGCTTCAGCACATAGTCCCGCGTCGCCGCCGTGGCCGAGCGCGCGCCATCGTCATACAAGGGCCGCACCCCGGCGTAGGACCAGACCACATCCCCCGCCGTCACCGGCTGGCGGAAATACTGCGAGGCGAAGGCGCAAAGGTAATCGCGCTCGGCCTCGGTGCAGGTGGGGCGGCGGTCGGGGTCATCATGTTCGGCATCGGTGGTGCCGATCAGGGTGAAATCGCCTTCATAGGGCAGGGCAAAGATGATCCGCCCGTCGGTGCCCTGAAGGAAATAGGCCTTGTCATGGTCGTAAAGCCGGCGCGTGACGATATGCGCGCCGCGCACCAGCCGCACGGTTGCCGCCTGGTTCAGCCCCAGCGCGGCATGGATCGGCGCGCCCGCCCAGGGGCCGGCGGCATTGACCAGCATCCGCGCGCGCAGGGTGACGGGGCCATCGGGACCTTCCATATCGACATGCCACAGCCCATCCTGCACCCGCGCGGCCGTGACCGCCGTGCGCACCATCACCCGCGCCCCCCGCGCCGCGGCATCGCGCGCGTTCAGCACCACCAGCCGGGCGTCATCGACCCAGACATCGGAATATTCATAGGCATGGGCGAATCGGTCCTGCAGCGGCGCCCCTTCCGGGCTGTCGGGCAGGGCCAGCGTGGCGGTGCCGGGCAGGATGCGCCGCCCGCCCATGTGGTCATAGAGAAACAGTCCCATCCGGATCAGCCAAGACGGCCGGCGCCCCCGCATCCAGGGCATCAGCGCCCCCAGGAGCCGCGACATCGGCGTCTCGGCATCGAAGCGCATCGCCCGGTGCCAGGGCAGCACAAAGCGCATCGGCCAGGCGATATGCGGCATCGCGCGCAACAGCACCTCACGTTCGCGCAGCGCCTCGCGCACCAGGCGGAACTCGAAATACTCCAGATACCGCAGCCCGCCATGGAACAGCTTGGTCGAAGCCGAAGAGGTAGCCCCCGCGAGATCGCCCTTCTCGGCCAACACCACGCGCAAGCCCCGCCCGGCGGCATCACGCGCAATGCCGCAGCCATTGATGCCGCCGCCGATGATCAGCAGATCGGCGGGGTCGTGTCCCTGTTGGCCATGCGCGCTGTCTGTGGTCATGCCTGTCGCCGAAGACCTTCGCTTCCGCTCGATATATGGTTGTTATATTTCGTTTTGGCAACCGAATGCCGACCCTACCTTGCTTTTTCCGCGTCACGCGCCGGGGGCATTGTCAGCGCGCGTCATGGTGAACATAGTAGGGCGCTGGCCAAGGGGGGACGGATGGCACAGGAATTCCGCCTGCGCGAGATCCTTGAGATTGCGCGCACAGAGGGCAAGGTCACGGTGGAAGGGCTTGCCGAGCATTTCGGCGTGACGGTGCAGACCATCCGGCGCGACCTGTCGGAGCTGGACGAGGGCGGCAAGCTGGAGCGGGTGCATGGCGGGGCGATCCTGCGCTCGGGCACGACGAATATTGCCTATCGCGAACGCCGGGCGCTGAATGCCGAGGGCAAGCGCGCCATCGCCCAGGCCTGCGCGGCCGAGATCCCGGAGCGCGCCTCGATCTTTCTGAACATCGGCACCACCACCGAGGCCGTGGCCGAGGCGC
>SKNG01000108.1 GCA_007120685.1 Paracoccaceae bacterium
ACGGTGCTGGCCTGGAACCCGCCGGGATTTGCCGCACAGGTGGTGGCGCTGGCCTTCGGTCTGGCCGCATCCTCGCTGTTCCCGGCGATCATGATGGGCATCTTCTCGAAGAAGATGAACTCCACCGGCGCCATCGTGGGGATGATCGTGGGGCTTGGCTCTACGGTGCTGTATATCTTCACCTATCTGGGCTGGTTCTTCATCCCGGGCACCGCGATGCTGGCCAATACGCCGGACAACTGGATCCTCGGCATTTCGCCGCTCAGCTTCGGCGCGGTGGGGGCACTGCTGAACTTCATCGCAGCCTATGCGGTACTGGCCATGACCAAGCCGGCCCCGCAGGAAATCCAGGACCTGGTGGAATCGATCCGCGTGCCGCGCGGGGCGGGTTCTGCCCAGGCGCACTGACACCAACCGGGGGGCGCGGCCACCGCGCCCCCCACCCTTGCCGCACCGGAACACGGGGAACAGGCGATGCCCAGCGAAGCGCATAGTCAGATCGTCCGGACCTTTCTGGAAAGCGTGCATCCCTATGACAGCCTGCCGCAGGACGAACTGGCGCGCGTCGCCGCTTCCTTCGGCCGCAGGGAATACCCCGCCGGGTCGGAAATCTATGCCGCGGGCGAGCCCATTCGCGGCGTTTATCTGATCAAGCGCGGCACGGTCGAGGTGATCGACCGCAACGGCTCGCTCGTCTCCATCCTCGGCCCGCGCAACAGCTTCGGCGAAAGGGGGCTCATGCGCGACGGGCTGGCCGTGACCTCGGCCCGGGCGACCGAGGACAGCGTCATCCTGATGCTGCCCGATGCCGAGTTGCGCCGCCTGATCGCCGATTCCCCGGCCTTTGAGCGCTTCTTCAACCGCGCCCGCCCGATCGAGGCACGCGGCACCGATCTGAGCACGCTGAAGGTTTCCGACCTGATGGCGCGCAATCCGGTCACCATCGCCCCTGACGCGACGGTGCAGGAAGCCGCGAAGACCATGCGCGACAGGCATATCTCCAGCCTGGCGGTAACCGAAAACGGCGGGCGGCTGGTCGGCATCCTGACCACGCGCGACCTGACGGGCCGGGTGCTGGCCGAGGGGCTGGGCGTGGAAACCCGCGTGGGCGACGTGATGACCCATGACCCGCTGACCCTGAGCCCGGAGTCGCTGGGCTCGGACATATTGCACACCATGCTGGAACGCCGCATCGGCCATCTGCCGGTGGTGCGCGACGGGGTGGTGAAGGGGGTGATCACCCAGACCGACCTGACGCGCTTCCAGGCGGTCAGTTCCGCGCAACTGGTGCGTGATGCGGCGACGGCAGAGAGCGCCGAGGACATGGCCAAGGTCACCGCGCGGATCCCGAAGCTGCTGATGCAACTCGTTGCCAGTGGCAGCGCGCATGAGGTGGTCACGCGGCTGATCACCGATATCGCCGACACCGTCACCCGGCGGCTGCTGAAACTGGCCGAAGCCGAACTTGGCCCGGCGCCGGTGCCCTGGTTGTGGCTGGCCTGCGGCAGCCAGGGGCGGCAGGAACAGACCGGTATCTCGGACCAGGACAACTGTCTGATCCTGGATGACAGCGTCAGCGACGATGACATGACCTATTTCCACGCTTTCGCGAAATATGTCTGCGACGGGCTGAACACCGCCGGCTATGTCTACTGCCCGGGCGAGATGATGGCCATGACCCCCCGCTGGTGCCAGCCGCGCCGGGTCTGGCGGCGCTATTTCCAGGGCTGGATCGACACGCCCAGCCCCGAGGCGCAGATGCTGGCCTCGGTGATGTTCGACCTGCGCCCCATCGGCGGCACGCCGGCGCTGTTCCGGGACCTGCAGGCCGAGACACTGGCGTCGGCCTCGAAGAACTCGATCTTCGTGGCGCATATGATCTCGAATGCGCTGAAGCACCAGCCGCCGCTGGGCCTGCTCAGGGGTTTCGCCACCATCCGGTCCGGCGAATACAAGAACCATATCGACATGAAGCTGGGCGGCGTGGTGCCGGTGGCCGATCTGGCCCGCGTCTATGCGCTGAAGGGCCGGCTGAGCCCGGTGAACACCCGCGCAAGGCTGGAAGCGGCGGAGCATGAGGGCGTGATCTCGGTCTCCGGCGCGCGCGACCTGGTCGAGGCCTATGACCTGATCGCGCGCCTCAGGCTGGAAAACCAGGCCGCGCTGGTGCGGGCCGGGCGCAAGCCGGACAATTATCTGGCGCCCTCGGACCTGTCGGATTTCGAACGCAGCCACCTGCGCGACGCCTTCGTGGTGGTGCGAACGATGCAATCCGCTGTCGGCCATCGCAGCGGCACATTGGGGTGACGGGATGACCGGGACGCAGGCACATCACGGGCAGGGCCACGCCCCGGGCGGCGGAAAACGCGCGTTGGAACGCGCGTTCCACGGGCCTTCGAAGGCCCGTTTTCCCCGTCCCGGCACCGGACCGCGCGGGCCGAGGGGCATGGCCATCGCGCAAGCAACAACAAAGGGGCGGGCATGATTTTCGAACTGATCGGCGGGCTGTCGGCGGGTTTCGGGCTTCTGGGGCTGGTGTTCCTGCTCAACCGTCTGATCGGCGGGCGTATTCCGGGCTGGGTCTATCCGACCTCGGTTGCGGTGGGTCTTCTGGGCTTCACCATCTGGGCCGAATACAGCTGGTCCGGCCGCGCGCTGGATGCCCAGCCGCAGCTGCGCCTGGCCGATACGGTGGCCGAGCCCTCGCCCATGCGCCCGCTCAGCTATATCCGCACGCCGGTCAACCGGCTGCGGGCAATCGACCTGTCGCGCACCTTCGTCCATGACGCCCAGCCCGATTACGTGCGCACGCTGGTGGTGTCGATGGCGCGCTGGGAGCCGGTGCGCGCGGTCGAGGTGGTATTCGACTGTGAAACCCCGGCGATGGCGCCGATGGGCGAAGGGGTCAGGATGCTGGAGGACGGGTCGCTGGAGGGGGCGACCTGGCTGCAACTGGGGGCCGGGGACGGGGTGCTGCGCACCGCCTGCGCGGCAGGAGAGGAGATCAGGGATGGAAGAGAAACCGGACAGGACAGCTAAGCAGATCCTGGTCATCGAGGACGAGGACAACATCGCCATCGCGCTGGATTATCTGATGACGCGCGAGGGGTATCGGCTGGAACGCATCGCCACAGGCGCCGGCGCGGTTGATCTGATCCGCGACCAGCAACCGGATCTGGTGCTGCTGGACGTGATGCTGCCAGAGGTCTCGGGCTACGAGATCTGCCAGAAGGTGCGCCAGGACCCAGGCCTTTCCGGGGTGAAGATCCTGATGATGACCGCGCGCGGGTCGGCCATGGAGCGGCGCAAGGGGCTTGCGATGGGGGCGGATGGCTTCATCTCGAAACCCTTCGAGCTGAAGGAATTGCGCGCCGAGGTGCGGCGCATCCTGGCCGGCGAGCCGGCCGCCGCCCCGGCCGAGGGGCAGGGGTAGTGTTCCGCGCTTCAGAGGGGATACCCGGCGAGTGCTACAAGGCCTCTGATGCACTGATATGCACAGTGCCGAGCCCCGCATCGTCGGGCTGCGGCGCGGCGATCCTCGGGTCGAGCGGCGGCGCTTTATTGCCACCATATCCGAGCAACACCCGAGCGTTGCGCAAACGGTTGCCAGATCGCCTTGCCCTGGGGGCGCCCTCATGCCGAAGGCATGCCTCTGGCATGACATGCGCGGCGGCCTTCGGCCTTGAAACCGCGCAGGACGATGAACAACCGTCGACGTTTCGGTTTCTGACCGACCGTCGTCTTTCGTCGCGGAGCCCCTTGTCCGGTGCACACCCCGACAACCGGGCCGCCCCATGATTGACCGCCTCGGCCTGCGCACCCGCATCGGGCTTTTCTTCGCCTTCCTGGCGCTGGGCGGGGCCACCGCCATCGGCGTGGCGCTGTGGTTTGCCGCCAGCCGCGCGGGCGACGGCGGAGCGCTGGCCCCGGTGCTGATCCAGGGCGGGCTGATGGCGGGTTTCGCGGTCATCGGGCTGACGGTCTGGGTCTGGTATCTGTTCGATGCCCATGTCGCCCGCGCGATCGATCGGCTGGCCGCGGGCCTGCGCGCGCGCAGCCAGGCCTCCGTGGAAACCGACCTGGGCCGCGAGGCCGAGGCCGCGCGCTACCTGGGCGGGCTGGCCCCGGCCGCGCAGGACATGACCCGCGCGCTGGTCCAGACCCGCAACGCCCTGGCCGAGGCGGTGGCGCGCGAAACCACCCGGCTGGCGGCCGAAAAGACCCGGCTGGAAACGCTGCTGGCCGATGTGCCGGTGGCGGTGCTCTTGTGCACGGCCGAGCATGACCTGGTGTTCTACAACGGCCAGGCGGTGGATATCCTGGGCTCCGGCGCGGCGCCGGGCCTTCGGCGCAATCTGCTGGACTATCTGCGCAAAGGGCCGATCCGCCACGCCTATCAGCGCCTGTCGGATGCCGGCGATCCTGACACGGCCTCGGACCTGATGTGCGCCACGGCAGAGGGCGGGCGCGTGCTGGCCGGCCGCATGCGGGTGCTGCGCCGGCGCGACGATGGCGTGGCCCCGGGCTATGTGCTGACCCTGCGCGACATCACCCAGGACATCGCCGCCCATGCCAGCCGGGACGCACTGCTGGCCGAGGTCTTCGACCGCGTGCGCCGCCCTGCCGCCAACCTGCAGACGGTGATCGGTGTGATGAGCGAGGCGGATGGCGAGTTACCCCCGGACATGGCAGCGGCGATGGTGGACGAGGTGCAGGCGCTGACCCGCGCCATCACCGATCTGGGCGCGCGCTATGACAC
The DNA here is from genome assembly GCA_007120685.1 of Paracoccaceae bacterium. Classification (GTDB taxonomy): domain Bacteria; phylum Pseudomonadota; class Alphaproteobacteria; order Rhodobacterales; family Rhodobacteraceae; genus Pararhodobacter. Next base: position 4,760 of record SKNG01000108.1, read on the forward strand.
CATCCAGACCGACTGGCGCCCGCTGACCCAGACCCGCGCCTCGGACCTGGCCGACAGCCTTGGGGCGCGGCTCGCGGCCTCGGATCTGACGCTGGAGGTGGCGCCAGGGCCGGAACTGATCGTGCAGGTGGACGGGTTCGAGATCGTGGCCCTCCTGGGCTGGCTGGGCGCGCGACTGGCCGAGGACGGCCATGCCCGCCATTTCCGACTGGCGCTGACGGAAGAAGACGGCCCGGGCGCGCTGCTCAGGCTGGAATGGGACGGCCCGGCGCTGCCGGTCGGGCGCTTTGATGGCTGGCTGGGCGAGCCGCTGGGCACGGACACGGGCGAGTTGACCGCGCATGCGGTGCTGCAGACCCATGGCACCGAGGCCTGGCCGGAAACGCTGGCCACGGGTGCCAGCGCCGTCACCATGCCGATCCGCAACGCGCGCCGTGCCGGGCGCCGCCCGCCGCCGATCTCGCGCAAGGTGGTTTATGATTTCGAGTTGCTGTCAAAAGCCCGCAACGCCGCCGTGGCCGACACGCGGCTGGAAGACCTGACCTATGTGGTCTTTGACACCGAAACCACGGGCCTCTCGTCAGAGCGAGACGAGATCGTGCAGATCGCCGGCGTGCGCATCGTCAACGGCCGGCGGATGGAAACCGAGATATTCGACACGCTGGTCGATCCCGGCCGGCCGATCCCGCCCTCCTCTACCGACGTGCACGGCATCACCGACGCGATGGTGAAGGGCGCCCCCGACATTGCCCAGGCCGGCCGCCGCTTTCACCGCTTCGCGCAAGGCGCGGTGCTGGTGGCGCATAACGCGCCTTTCGACATGGCCTTCCTGCGCCGTCACGAGGCGGGCATCGGTGCCCGCTTCGACCATCCGGTGCTGGATACCGTGCTCTTGTCGGCGGTGGTCTTCGGCCAGCTTGAGGAACATTCGCTCGATGCGCTCAGCACGCGGCTGGGCATCACCATCCCAGACGAGGCCCGCCATACCGCGCTGGGCGATACGGTGGCCACGGCGGACGCTTTCCTGAAGCTTCTGCCGATGTTGCGCGCGCGCGAGTTGTCCACCTTTGGCGCGGTGCTCTCCGAGGTTCGCCGCCACGGCCGCCTGCTGCGCGACCTCAACGCCGACCAGTCCTGACGCCCCTGCGCCTCTTTGCTCTTCAAATATCCCGGGGGGAGTCGGCGCAGCCGACGGGGGGCAGCGCCCCCCGCGCCGGCATCCGTCCGAAAAAGCACCTTGAAGAAAGGTGCTTGCAACGGCCTTGAAGAAAGGCCGTTGGCCCGGCCGCCACCGAAGGCCCGCTATTCCCACCAGCGGTCAATGGTGGCGATGTCATCGTCCGACCAGCCCAGATGGTGTGCCAGTTCATGCACCAGCACATGCGTGACCAGCGCATCCAGCGCCACATCGCCACGCGCGCACCATTCGTCCAGGATTGCCGCGCGAAACAGCCAGATCACATCCGGCTGGCCGGGCGTGTCGAAGCCCGATTTCTCGGTCAGCGGCACGCCCTCGTAAAGCCCGGTCAGTTCCAGCGGGTCCGCCAGCCCGACCCCTTCCAGCATCGCCTCGTCCGCCATCTCTGCCACCTGCACCGCCACGCCGCGCGCTGCCGCCTCGAAAGGCGCGGGCAGCGTGGCCAGCGCCGCATCGGCCAGCGCCTCGATATCGCCCAGGCTCGGCGCGCAGCGCCCGGCCCAAACCCCGCCCTCAGCCACCATGGACAAGCCCCCGCGTCTGTGACACATCCCCGCCAGCAAAGGATCCCGCCATGACCGTCACCCGTTTCGCCCCCTCGCCCACCGGCTGGCTGCATATCGGCAACCTGCGCACGGCGCTGTTCAACTACCTCATCGCCCGCAAGACCGGCGGCAGCTTCATCCTGCGGCTTGATGACACCGATCAGGCGCGCTCGGAAGAGGAATATGTCGACGGCATCAAGGCCGATCTGGACTGGCTGGGCCTGCACTGGGACCGGATCGAACGCCAGTCCGACCGGCTGGACCGTTACGCCACGGCGGCCGACAGCCTGCGCGCGGCGGGGCGGTTCTACGAGTGTTTCGAGACGCCGACCGAGCTGGACCTGAAGCGCAAGAAGCAGCTGAACATGGGCAGGCCCCCGGTCTATGACCGCGCCGCCCTGGCACTGGACGAGGCCGCGCGCGAAAAGCTGCGCGCCGAGGGGCGGCAGGGTTACTGGCGGTTCGAACTGGCGCTGGAGCGGATCGAATGGGAGGACGGCATCCTGGGCCCGCTCTCCATCGATGCGGCCAGCGTGTCCGACCCGGTGCTGATCCGCGCCGACGGGCAGGTGCTTTATACCTTCGCCTCGTCGGTCGATGACATGGACATGGGGATCACCCATGTCGTGCGCGGCGCCGATCATGTGACCAACACCGCCACCCAGATCCAGATCATCCGCGCCATGGGCGGCACGCCGCCGGCCTTTGCCCATCACTCGCTCCTGACCGGCCCGCAGGGCGAGGCGCTGTCGAAGCGGCTGGGCACGCTGGCCCTGCGCGACCTGCGCGCGCAAGGCGTGGCGCGCGAGGCGCTCTTGTCGCTTCTGGCGCGGCTGGGCTCCAGCCAGCCCGTGGCGCTGCGCGCCGATCTGGACGAGATCGCGGAAGGGTTCGATCTGTCCCAGTTCGGCGCCGCGCCGACGAAATTCGATGCCACCGATCTGTGGCCCCTGACCCGCGCGCATGTCCAGTCCCTGCCGCTTCAGGCCGTGGCCAACAAGCTGGCCGAGATCGGTGTGCCCGATACCCTGGCCCCCGCCTTCTGGGATGTCGCGCGCGAGAATATCGACCGGCTGGACGATCTGGCCGGCTGGTGGGCGCTCTGCCGCGATGGCGCCGCGCCCGAGATCGCGCCCGAGGATGCCGATTTCGTCGCCCAGGCGCTGGCCCTGCTGCCGCCACCGCCCTATGGCCCGCAGACCTGGGCCGAGTGGACAGCGCAGGTGAAGGCCGCGACGGGGCGCAAGGGCAAGGGCCTGTTCATGCCGCTGCGAAAGGCGCTGACCGGGCGCGGCGACGGGCCGGACATGGCCGCGCTGATGCCGCTGTTGCGCCGCGTGCGCGCCCTGGAAGACGCCGGGGGCTGAGCGCCCTTCCTGCTGCGGCGCAGCACAAGAACTGTCTTGCGCGACCGCCCCGCCGCGATAGAATATTACCCAAACGAGAGCCCTACCCATCCGGCAAGCCGCCACCGTGGCAAGGGGCTTCGGCTGAAGGGGAGGAGCCGGAATGGATAGCGGGGAAGAGGCACCCTGGGCAGCCCACCAGCCCATGCCGCTGGGCGAGACCGAGCGCGCCTGCTTCCGAGAAGCCCGCGCCCGCATCCGCGCCCTGCCCGCCCCCGACCCGCGCGCCGTGGCCTGCGCCATCCTGACCGATCACGGGCAGATCGTGGTGGCGCTGAACACCGATCACGCGCAGGACTGGAAAGACCTTTGTGCCGAAAGCGGCGCCCTGGCCGAAGCGCTGCGCAGCGATCCGGGGGCGGTGCCGGTCTTTTCGGTCGCTGTTGACTGCAACGATCTGGTGGTCACACCTTGCGATCATTGCATCGACCTGCTTGCCGAATACGCGCCCGAGGTCCGCATCGCGGTGCCGGACCCCGGGCCGGCGGGAACCGGGCTGCGCGTGACCACCCTGCCCGCGCTGATGGCCGCCCGGGCGGAACGCCAGCACAGCCTGCCGCTGGGCGTGATCCTGGCCGGCGGGCGGGCCACCCGCATGGGCGGCGGCGACAAGATGCTGCACCCGCTGGGCGGCCAACGCCTGGTCGATCATGTCATCGACCGGCTGCGCCCGCAGGTCGGCGCGCTGGTGGTCAATGCCAATGGCAACCCGTCCCGGCTGGCGGCAATGGAACTGCCGGTCATTGCCGACAGCATGCCGGACCGGCCTGGGCCGCTGGCCGGCGTGCTGGCGGGGCTGGATTACGCCGCCGCGCATGGGGTGGATTTCGTGCTCTCCGTTGCCGGCGACACGCCCTTCCTGCCCGCCGATCTGGTGGCGCGCCTGCAGATGGCCGCCGGCCCCACCGGCCTTGCCATCGCCGCCAGCCCCGATGCGCAGGGCCAGATCCGCCAGCACCCGACCATCGGGTTGTGGCCCGTGGTCCTGCGCGAGGCGTTGCGCGCGGCGCTGAGCGAAGGGCAGCACCGGATGACCGACTGGACCGCCGCCCATGGCGCCGGCCTGGCGCTGTTCGAGCCCGGCCCGCCGGATCCGTTCTTCAACATCAACACCCCCGATGACCTGACCCGGGCCGAGGCCCTGTTGCGCGGGTGACGGTCGATGTGATTGCGATTCTGGACTGGTCGGCGGCCTCGACCCTCCGGCTGGGGAGGGATTCGATCTGGCTGGGAATGGCGACGGCAGCGGATGGAGCCGCTGGCAATTCTCGCATCACCAACTGGAACCCATCTACGCGCGTCGAGGCTGAAGCGGCGCTGCACCGGTTGATCGCGCAGTGCCTTGCCGGCGGCAAACGGCTGCTGATCGGCGCGGATTTCGGCTTTGGCTACCCCGCCGGCTTTGCCCGCGCGCTGACCGGGCGGGCCGAGGCGCTGGCGGTCTGGGAATGGCTGGCCGAGCGGATCGAGGATGACGCGAAGAACCGCAACAACCGTTTCGCGGTGGCGGCGGCAGCGAACCGCGCCTTGCCGGGGCTGGGGCCGTTCTGGTTTCGCCCTGCCGCGCTGGACCTGGCCGACCTGCCGCTGAAGGGGCGGGCGCGGGACGGTCACGGGCTGGACGACTGGCGCGCGGTCGAGCGCCTGTCCCCCGGCGCGCAATCGATGTGGAAGCTGGGCGGCGCGGGCTCGGTCGGCAGCCAGGCGCTGACCGGGTTGCCGGTGCTGTGGCGGCTTCGCGCGGCCTTCCCAGGCAAGGTGGCGGTCTGGCCCTTCGATCCGCGCTGGCCAGACGCGCCGGTGGTGCTGGCCGAGGTCTTCCCGTCGCTGTTGGCCGACCAGGTATCGGCGCTGTGCGAGCCCGGCAGCATGGAGAGGCCGGTCAAGGACGCGGTGCAGGTGCGGCTTCTGTCCGGTGCGCTTGCCCGGCTGGCAGCGTCCGGCGATATGGCAGCGCTGCTGGGTGCCGTGCCGGCGGAGCCGGTGATCCGGCGGGAGGAAGGCTGGATCCTGGGCGCCGGCCCGTTGGAAGTGACAGCCGGTTTGCGGGCGGCGGCGCGGGATGTAGGCACCGACGCCCTGCCCTTGAGGGAGAAAGACGCTTGAAGAAAGCGTCTTGACGGGCCTTGGAAGGCCCGTGGGCACGCGCGTTCGAACGCGCGTCCGTGGGCACTATCGACATCTGCAGCACCCTATCCACGCCAGATCAGATAGGCCGCTTCGCCCCCCTCCAGATCGTCGCACCCCAGAAAGCCATGCCCTGCCTCGGCGCAGAAATGCGGCACATCCACCGCCGCCGCCGGGTCCGTGGCCAGAAGCCGCAACACCTGCCCCGGCGCCATCGCCAGCAGCCGCTTGCGCGCGCGCAGCACCGGCAGCGGGCAGAGCAGCCCGCGTGCATCGACTTCCGCGTCCCAATCCGCCGCCATCAGCGCCCCTTCCGCCGCCCACCCGGCACCCGGCTCAGAAACCCCGGCGGCCGCTTGCGAACCCAATCGATGAAGCGCGCCAGCCGGGGATGAGTCCGCAGCGCCTCGACCGTGTTGAAATGCCGCGCCAGTTCAACCTCGCTCAGCGCGGCATGGATTTCCTTGTGGCAGATGTGATGCAGCAGCACCACCGGCCCGCCGCGCCCGCCCTTCGCCTTCGGCACCAGATGGTGCAGGCTTTGCGGCACATCGGGCGGGATGGGCCGGCCGCAGAGCGGGCAGATCGGATCGTCGTCAGGCACGGCTGGCATGACCGCGAAGCTAGCAGCCGGGCCGCGACCGGCAAGCGCGCCCCGTCACCGCGACCGCCGCCTCAGCCGGCGCGGGCGATGCGGGCCTGACCGGTATCGAGGGCCAGACGCACCGCCCCGTCCTGCACCTGCCCTTGCACCAGGAACCCCGGCTCGGCCAGCCAGGGGTGGCTGTCGCGCCAGTCACGGAACCGGTCATTGGTCACCACCCGCGCCCCCAGCCTGCGCGCCCCCTCCAGCAGCAGCGGGTCCGCCGGCGTGCCTTTCGGTGCCACGAAGACCTGCCGCACCGGCAACCCCAACGCGCCTGACAAGGCGCGCGGGCCGAGCCATTTATCCGTGATCAGGTACCCGACATTGGCATCGAACCAGACCACCGGCTGATAGCCCTGCGCCTTCAGCGTATCCACAACCGCCCGCACCGAGGCCAGCCGGGGCTGGTTGTCCTGCCAGTGCAGCAGGTTCGATCCATCCAGCACGATATACCGCCGCCTGCGCTCCGGCAGCAGCAGCCAGACCAGCCCGGCGGCACCGAGCAGCCCGGCAAGCAGCAGCACCTCTTCCGGCAGGGGCGATCCCGGCGCCATCGCGCCAGCCGCCAGCAGCGCCGCACAGCCTGTCATGAACATCGCCAGCCGCATGCCATCCTCCGAACCGCCCTGCATTACCGGCCTCTCATTCCGGCAAACCTTGGCGAAAGAATGGCGAAGGCGCGCAAGCCCCCCGGCCCGCGCGCCCGCTCCTCCCCTGCCGGCTGCCCCCTCCCAAGGCCAGCCGACGACAACCGGAGCACTCTGCCCTCAGTTGCGCGCCTTGTCCACCATTTTCCCTTTGGAAATCCACGGCATCATCGCGCGCAGCTTCTCGCCCACCTGCTCGATCTGATGCTCGTCATTCAGCCGCCGCGTGGCCTTGAACATCGGCTGGCCCACCGCGTTCTCCTGCATGAAGTCGCGCGTGAAACGCCCGGTCTGGATATCGCGCAGCACCGCCTTCATCCGCGCCTTCGTCTCGTCATAGGGCAGGATGCGCGGCCCGCTGACATATTCGCCATATTCGGCGGTGTTGGAGATGGAGTAATTCATGTTCGCGATGCCGCCCTCGTAGATCAGATCCACGATCAGCTTCACCTCATGCAGGCATTCGAAATAGGCCATCTCGGGCTCGTAGCCCGCCTCGACCAGCGTCTCGAAGCCCATGCGGATCAATTCCACCAGACCGCCGCACAGCACCGCCTGCTCGCCAAAGAGGTCGGTCTCGCATTCCTGGCGGAAATCGGTCTCGATGATACCCGACCGCCCGCCGCCGATGGCGCTGCAATAGCTCAGCCCCAGTTCCAGCGCCCGACCCGTGGCGTCGTTATGCACCGCCACCAGACAGGGCACGCCGCCACCCTTGGCATATTCGCCGCGCACGGTGTGGCCCGGGCCCTTCGGCGCCATCATGATGACATCGACGCCGGGCTTGGGCTCGATCAGACCGAAATGCACGTTCAACCCGTGGGCAAAGGCGATCGCGGCCCCCTCGCGCAGATGGTCATGGACATGGGCCTTGTAGGTGGCGGCCTGCAATTCGTCCGGCATGGTGAACATGATCAGGTCGCACCAGGCGGCCGCCTCGCTGATGCCCATCACCTGCAGCCCCTCGGCCTCGGCCTTCTTCGCGCTGGGCGAGCCCTCGCGCAAGGCCACCACCAGGTTCTTGGCGCCCGAATCGCGCAGGTTCAGCGCATGGGCGTGGCCCTGGCTGCCATAGCCCAGAATGGCGACCTTCTTGTCCTTGATCAGATTGATGTCGCAGTCGCGGTCGTAATAAACGCGCATTGTCTTGCTCCTTGCGTCTTTATGGCGCGAAACTACGTGATCCGCTGGGGTATTCCCGCGCTTTCCCGCATGACTTCGGCTTGTTTTCGATTTATTCATGATCGCAATCGTTAATTCGTGAGTTTTTCATGCCTGTTGACGACACCGACCGCCGCCTGCTGCGCCATCTTCAGGCGGACCCGGAACAGACCATCGCCACCCTGGCCGACCGCGCCGGGCTCAGCGAGGCCGGCTGCGCGCGCCGGCTGGACCGTCTGCGCGCGCGCGGGGTGCTGAAGGGCCGGCAGGCGGTGATCGACTGGCGCCGGCTGGGCTGGGCGGTCGAGGTCTCGCTGCGCCTGACGCTGGACAAGACCGACCCCCGCGCCTTTGACGACCTGATCGCAGCGGCGCGCCAGGTGCCCGAGGTGCTGGAGATCCAGACCTTCCTCGGCCGTGTCGATGTGCGCCTCGGCGTGATCGCGCGCGATCTGGCGCATTACCAGGAACTCTACCGTGACCGCATCCTGACCCTGCCCCATATCGCCGATATCGAGGCCTTGATGCATATCGCCGACATAAAGCAAGGCGAGGCGCTGCCGCTGTGACACCTCTTGACCACGCCAATGTCATCTTGCCCGAAATACTTAATGGTTTTTTGTCCACCCGCCCTGCACGCCATCGGCGCAAGTCGAACGACGGCGGGGCCAGGGCCCACGGGGGCAACGCCCCCGGGCGGCGCGGGGGGCTCGATGCCCCCCGCGCCGCCGCCGCCGCGCCAGTCAGCGCCCTGCATGATGGACCTTGATGCCACCGACCGCGCCATTCTCCGCGCACTGGCCCAGGACGCCACGCTTTCGGCCGCCGCGCTGGGCCGCCGGTTGGGCCTGGGCCAACCGGCCACCTGGCGGCGCATCCGGCGCCTTCAGGAGGGCGGCGCGCTGGCCGGGCAACGCCTGGTGCTGGACCGCGCGGCGCTGGGCTTCGGCGTGACGGTCTTCCTCGGTATCTCGCTGGGCACCAAGGGCCGCGTCAGCCTGGGCGATTTCGAACGCGCCGTCACCGCCATCCCCGAGGTGCAGACCGTCCAGCATATCCTGGGTCTCTATGACTACCGCCTGCGCGTCGTCGCCCGGGATCTCGCGGATTTCGAGCGCGTGCTGCGCCGGCGCATCATGACCCTGCCCGGCATCGCCCAGGTCGATGCCAATGTCCTGCTCAGCGAGGAACGCCGCCCCGGACCGCTTTGACTGCCCGTTCGTCAGCCTTTCCGCCCCGTGCCCTGCGCCCTTGCCAAGCCGGCATCGGCGAGGCAGAAGGGGGAGGATCATGAACGCGTTAAATAAATCGCTGCCCGTAACCGACAATCGCCCCCTGGCGGGCGTTATGTGGATGGTGCTGGCCGGGCTCTTGTTCGTGGCGATGACAGCGGTGGTCAAGCATATGGGACCGGAGATGCCGCCTGCGCAGATGGCCTTCCTGCGCTATGTGCTGGGGCTGGTCTTTGTGCTGCCCTTCCTGCCGGCGCTGCTGCGTCAATGGCCCAGCGCCGGCGACTGGACGCTGTTCGGTGCGCGCGGGCTGGTGCACAGCATCGCGGTTATCCTGTGGTTCTACGCCATGACGCGCATTACACTGGCCGAGGTCACGGCGATGAATTACCTCACGCCCGTCTATGTCACGCTCGGCGCGGCGCTGTTTCTGGGCGAAAGGCTCCGCGCCAGACGGCTGATGGCGGTGCTCTGCGCGCTTCTCGGCGCGCTGATCATGCTGCGCCCGGGGTTTCGGGAACTTTCGTCCGGTCATCTGGCGATGCTTTGCATGGCGGTGCTGATGGGCGCCTCCTATCTGTTGGCAAAGCAACTGACCCGCCGGCACAACCCGTCGGCGGTTGTGACGATGATGTCGCTGACCGTCACCATCGGGCTGGCCCCCTTCGCGCTGCCGGTCTGGGTGCCGGTCAGCGGCGGGCAGCTGGCCTGGCTGTTTCTGGTCGCCTTTTTCGCCACCGCCGGGCACTACGCAATGACACGCGCGCTGGCAGCGGCGCCGGTATCGGTCACGCAGCCGGCGCTGGCGCTGCAACTGGTCTGGGCGGTGGCGCTCGGGGCAATCCTGTTCGGCGAGGCGGTGGACCTGTTCGTGGTCATGGGCGGCGGGGTGATCCTGTCGGCGGTGGTCTTCATCGCGCTGCGCGAACAGGGTTTGCGGCGCGCGGCGCGCCGGACACAGGAAGAGGATGTCGATGCCGGCCGCAGTGTGCCCTTCCCACGTGAGGGGTTGTGAGCAGGGCATTCCCCCGCGCCGCGCAGGCGGCGGCAGTTTTGGTCCTGGCCGGGCTCCTGTGGCTGGCCGCAATGGCAGGGGCGGCCGCGGCCTGCGCCACGCCAGCCAATGCGCAGGCCCTGCGCGAGGGGCTGGGCCAGGCTGTCAATGCCGAACGCAGGTCGGCGGGGCTTGCGCCGCTCGCTGTCTCGCGCCGGTTGACGCGGGCCGCGCAGGGTCATGCCTGCTCGATAGCGCGGCGCGACCGGGTCACCCATCGCGGGACACTGGGGGCGGGGCTGCGCCTGCGGCTGACTCGGGTGGGGTACCATGCCGCGATAGCAAATGAGAACCTGGCAATGGGGCTGGATAGCCCAGCGGCAGCGGTGGCGGGCTGGATGGGTTCGCCCCATCACCGTGCCAATCTCCTGTCGGCAGAAACGCGGGATTTTGGCGCCGGTATCGCGCAAGGTACCGACGGACGGATTTACTGGGTCGCCATTAGCGCCCGCCACCGGTAACCGCGTCACCCCCGGGGCGCACACGCAGCACCGGGACCAAATGCCTTGAAACAAGGCATTTGCAACGAAATTCCTTAATTTCGTTGCCTGCTCACCCGCTTGAGGCCTGCGCGGGGCTGGCGGGCTCGGACTCTTCCGGCACCGTTGCCACGGCTCGCCGCGCGGTCAGCGCCCGCACCGCGCCGGCATCGGTCAGCATGCCGGTGACCTGCCCGCCTTCGGTCAGCAGCACCGGCCCGCGCGCCTTCGACAGCACCACCATCGCCGCGCGCAGCGGCGTATCGGCGGGCAGCGTCTCGCCCGCCGGGATCGGCCGCGGCGCCGGCACCGCCGCATCAGCCGCGCGCAGCACGTTGAGCGGGTTCATATGGGCCACGAATTCGGCAACGTAATCACTCGCCGGCCGCGTGTAAATCTCGGCCGGCGTGCCGCATTGGATGATCCGCCCGCCCTCCATGATGGCGATGCGGTTGCCCAGCTTGAACGCCTCGTCCAGATCGTGGCTGACGAAGACGATGGTGCGCTGCAGCCGTTGCTGCAGGTCCAGCAACTCGTCCTGCAGCCGGGTGCGGATCAGCGGATCGAGCGCCGAGAAGGGCTCGTCCATTAGCAGGATCGGTGCCTCGGTGGCAAAAGCCCGCGCCAGCCCCACGCGCTGCTGCATGCCCCCGGACAGCTCCCCCACCTGCCGGTCGGCCCATTGCGACAGCCCCACCAGGTCCAGCTGTTCCTCGATCCGCCGCCGCCTTTCGCGCCGTCCCATCCCGGCCAGTTCCAGCCCCAGCCCGACATTCTGCCGCACCGTCCGCCAGGGCAGCAGGCCGAATTGCTGAAACACCATCGCCACATGCCGCGTGCGCAGCCGCCGCAGCGTCCGGCGCCCCGCCTTGGGCACGCTGACCATCTGCTGCCCGTCATGGACCAGCACATCGCCCTGCACGATGGGGTTCAGCCCGTTGACCGCCCGCAGCAGCGTCGACTTGCCGGATCCCGACAGCCCCATCAGCACCACGATCTCGCCCTGCGCCACATCCAGCGTGCAGTCATGCACGCCCAGCACCTGCCCGGTCTCGCGCTGGATATCGGCGCGGGACTGGCCGGTCTCCATCAGCGGGATCGCCTTCCACGGGTTGTCGCCGAATACGATCGACACATGCCGGAAGGATACCGCCACATCCGGCGCCGCCACCCCGGCGTTTTCCACCGCGTCGCTCATGCCCGACGCTCCACCCGCAGCATCCGGTCCAGCATGATCGCCACCGCCACGATCACCGCGCCGGATTCGAACCCCAGCGAGGCATTGACCTGATTGAGCGCCCGCACCACCGGCACCCCCAGCCCCGGCGCCCCCACCAGACCGGCGATCACCACCATCGACAGCGACAGCATGATGGTCTGGTTCAGCCCGGTCATGATCTGCGGAAACGCATAGGGCAGTTCCACCTTCCAGATGCGCTGCGCCGTGGTGGCGCCAAAGGCCGTTGCGGCTTCGCTGAGTGCGGTGGGCGTGGAGCGGATCCCCAATTCCGTTAGCCGGATCGAGGCCGGCAGCGCAAAGATCACCGTGGCCACCAGCCCCGGCACCATGCCCAGGCCGAAGAGCACCAGCACCGGGATCAGATAGACGAAGGTGGGCAGCGTCTGCATCAGGTCCAGCACCGGTGTCAGCGCGCGGTAGAAACGCGGATGATGGGCAGCATAGATGCCCATCGGCACGCCGATCACCATGCAGATCAGGCAGGCCCCCAGCACCAGCGTCAGGGTCTGCATGGTCAAGAGCCAGTAACCCTGATTGAGCGCGAAAAGCGCGCAGGCGGTGACAATCAGCACCGGCGCCAGGCGGCGCTGCAAGCCCCAGGTGATCGCCGCGAAGACCGCAATCAGTATTAGCGGGTGCGGGGTGGTCAGCGCGGTCGACAGCGCCGTCACGCCCTGGCGCAGGCCCAGTTCCAGGTTGTCGAAAAAGGTGACGAAATTGTCCTGCATCCACAGGAAGGCATCCGCCACCGAGCGGCCCACCGGGATTTTCGCATCGGTGACGAAGCTGGAAAGCCAGTCAAGCATGGGGGTTCCCTGTCAGGGGGCGGGGAAACGGGCACTGCCCGGCCGGGCGACAGACGCCCCCCGGCCGGCGCTGTCCTTCATCCGAGCGTCAGTCCAGCGCCGCGCGCAGGGCATCCATGGCGTCGCCACCGTCGCGGGTGGTCACGCCCTCGAACCACGGCGCCAAGCTGTCGACATTCGCCGAGAGCCAGGCGCGCGCCGCGTCATCGGGGTCGGCGCCATCGTCCAGGATCGCCGCCATGACC
>SKNG01000240.1 GCA_007120685.1 Paracoccaceae bacterium
AACGGCTTCTATAACCCGCGCCGTCGGCACTCAGCATTGCGAGGCAAAAGCCCCTTGGCCTTCGAACGCCAAGTGGCCTAAACGAGCACTGGGGGCGGCACAAATACGTGACAGGTCCACCAGTCCGTCGAGCTCCAGCAGTTTCAGGCCTTCTCGGATCGGAGTTCTGGACACATTGAGCTCGGCAGCGAGTTGACGCTCTATGATCCGATCTCCCGGCTTGAGCTTTCCCGTGACGACCGCCTGGCGCAAGTGATGGACAACGGCCAAGGCCATGGCGCGCTCGCTCAAAAGCGCGTCTTGTCCCGCTACTGTGGACACGAAAGATGGGTTGGTCGGAGCCGACATGCGAAAGGAGGACCCTCATGAGAATGGAATTCCATCAAGATTGTGATGCGGTTGTCGATCTGCCGTCAACCCCTGCGAAACGGATCATGGTCCTCAACCCGAACACCAGTTCCCGAATAACGGAACTGTTGCGCCGCGCTGCGCTGAAGGCCGCTCCCCCAGATTGCGCTATTGTGGCGCGTTCGGTAGCCGCTGGCCCCGCTGCACTTCGCGAAGCGGCAGATCTTGGCGTCGCCGAACGTGAGGTCCTGGCGGTTGTACGGACCCAGACCGATCTGGATGGCCTGGTGATCTCTGCATTCGGCGACCCAGGGTTTGAAAAAACGCAAGCGGCAGCCGGGTTTCCCGTTGTCGGCCTTGGTGCAAGCGGAATGACAGCAGCCGAAGCCCTCGGGCAGTTCGTCATCCTGACCCTGGGCCCGCAGATGGACAAGCATTTGCGCGCTCGGGTCTCTCAGTTGGGCCTTGCTGGCCACCTGATCGGCATCCGCTTTCTGGAGGCAGATATCCCGGATGTTGCCGAAGCTCCCGAACGGTTTCTTTCCGAAATCAAGGCTCAGGCGGAAGTCGCTGCAGCGCAAGGAGCTCAAGCGTTGTTGCTTGGCGGAGCTCCATTCACGGGGCTCGGTCATCTGGTGCGCGCGCCGATTCCGGTTATCGATGGCCTCAGGGCGGCATTTGATCAGCTTCTCGCAAGGTAGCAAGCATATGCTGGTTTTGAGGGCTTCAGAGCCGAGCGCCGCGAGGACTGATGCTGTCCCATGAGCTTGCCAAAACCCGCCTGACAGCCCCCGCGTAGTCACAAGATTGCCACTAAAATATTACAGTATCAATGGCTTAGCGTTTCTTGCTGTCGAATTTGAGAGGCCCGGGCGTGCGGCCTAGCCGTCGCTTGCCGTCACGGGCTGCGCGACGTGATCGCGCGCCACGGACATCGATTTCAGGATCGCATGCACCCCGTCGCCCGGTTGCAGCCCCAACTGGTCGGCCGCGCGGCGGGTAATGCGGGCCAGGATCTCCTGTGCGCCAAGGCTGATATGCACCATCACCCCCGGTCCCGCCCCCGGCACGATCCGCGTGACCGTCCCGGCGAGGATGTTCTGCGCCGACAGCCCCTCGGGCCGGGCGCGCGACAGGATCACGTCATGCGCCATGATCCGCACCCGCACCTGAACGCCCGGGGCGGCGTCGATGCGGGGCAGGAACAGCGGTCCCGCGGGCGTGTCCAGCCGGGTCAACCCGTCGGCCAGATGCTCGGCCACCGTCGCCGGCAGCATCGCGGCCAGTTCCCGAATGCCCATGGCGCGCAGGGCGGCCGTATCGGCCATCACCTCGGCCGTGGTGCCGGCGCTGACCTGCCGGCCCTTTTCGATCACCACCATCCGGTCGGCCAGAAGCTGCGCCTCGTTAACGTCATGGGTGACCAGCACCACCGGCATCTTCAGATGCGCGCGCAGGGCGACGATCTCGCCATGGAGTTTCTCACGCGTGGCCCGGTCTACGGCGGAAAACGGCTCATCCAGCAGCAGCGCCAGCGGCCGGCGGGCCAGGGCGCGGGCCACGGCCACCCGCTGCTGCTGGCCGCCCGAAAGCCGCGCCGGCTTGCGGTCGGCCAGCCCGCGCAGGTTGACCAGATCGAGAATGCGCCCGGCCTCGGCCGGATCGGCGCGGTCCATCGCCGCCATCACATTCTGCGCCGCCGTCATATGCGGAAACAGCGCATAGTTCTGGAACACCAGCCCCGCCTGGCGACGATGCGGGGGCAGGTTGACGCGCGCGCCCGTGTCCAGCCATTGCGTGCCCCCCACGCTGACCCGCGCCGTGCGGGGCGTCCACAGCCCGGCGATGGTGCGCAGCAGCGTCGTCTTGCCTGAACCCGAATGCCCGACCAGCGCCAGCAACTCCCCCGGCGCCACCCGGAAGTCCGCGTCAAGCGGGATCGGCGCTTCGGCCCGGGCCATCACTTCCAGCGTCATCAGCCCAGCCTTCTGCCGACGCGGGCCGACAGCCAGAAGGTGGTGGCGATGGTGAACAGCGAAATCGTCACCAGCACCGCCGACATGACCGCCGCCGCATCCGTGTCAAAGGCCTGCACCCGGTCGTAGATGGCGATGGCGATGGTCCGGGTCTCGCCCGGGATCGACCCGCCGACCATCAGCACCACGCCGAATTCCCCCAGCGTATGGGCGAAGGTCAGCACCATCGCCGTAACCACCCCGGGCCAGGCCAGCGGCAGTTCCACCTTCCACAGCGCGCGCCAGGGCGACATGCCGCAGCAGGCGGCGGCCTCGCGCACTTCGGCCGGGATGGCCTGAAAGCCGCGCTGGGCGGGCAGCACGGCAAAGGGCAGGTTGAACAGGATCGAGGCCAGGACCAGCCCCTGAAAGCTGAATACCAGGGGCTGGCCGAAAAGCCCGGCCCAGGCCTGCCCGATGGGTGCGTTGCGTCCGAAGGTGACCAGCAGGTAGAAGCCCAGCACCGTCGGCGGCAGCACCAGCGGCAGCATCACCAGCGCCTCGACCAGCGCCTTGCCCCGAAACTGCCGGAAGGCGAGGAACCGGCCCAGCAGGATCGACACCGGCAGCAGGATCGCCACCGTCCAGGCTGCAAGCCGCAGCGACAGGTCCAGGGCGGTCCAGTCCATGCCCTCAGTCCCCGGGCAGCAGGAAGCCATACCGCGCCATGATGGCGCGGGCGGCGGGTTGCATCATGTAGGCATAAAACGCCTCGGCCACCGGGCCGGCGCCGGGCAGCAGCACCATGCGCTGGCGCAGCGGTTCGTGCCAGTCCTGAGGGATCAGTGCGAAGCTGCCCCGCCACGCCACCTGCGGTGCCAGCGCCAGCGACCAGGCGATGATCCCGCCCTCGGCATTGCCCGAAAGCGCAAACTGTGCGGCCTGGCTGACATTCTCGCCCAGCACCATAAAGGGCTGCAGATCGTCCCACAGGCCGCGGGTGATCAGCGCCTCGCGCGCGCGCATGCCGTAGGGCGCGTGTTCGGGGTTGGCGATGGCGAAGCGAGCAATGCGGCCGGCTGCCAATATCTCGGCCAGATGGTTCAACTCCGGGTCCGGCGTCAGTGTCGCGCCATGCGGCACCATGATCACCAGCCGGCCGATGGCGTAAAGATCGCCGGCATCCCGCGTCAGCCCCTCGTCGTGCAGGTCGTCGATGAACTGCTCGTCGGCGGCCATGAAGATCTCGAACGGCGCGCCCTCGCGGATCTGGCGGGCGAAATTGCCGGTAGAGCCCAGCGACAGGCGCACCTGCATCCCGGTCTCGGCCTCGAAGGTGGCCGCGATCTCCTCGATGGCGAATTGCAGGTCGGCGGCGGCGGCGATCACCGGCGCGCCCGCCTGTGCCTGGGTCGGGGCCAGGGACGGAGCCAGGGACGGAGCCAGGGCAGTCGCCAGCATCAGGGCCAACGCCAGAAGGACCGGGATCACGCGGCGGCGCAGAGGGTTGAACGGCATGGGGTATCCCGTGGCTGGCTTGCACCGGGTCATATCGCAGCAAGGCGGCAACGCGGACAAGGGGTATTCACCGCTGCGAAGGTGGGTGGGCGGGATGGCCGAGGCCAGTTATCCCCCTGCTGGTATCGGCAGTGGCTGAAAGATGACCGCGGTTGAAGCTGTCCCGCCGCGCCGAAGCTACCTGCGCGCTGTCAATTCCTCGCGACCGCGTCTGCTGCCGCCGGGTGACGCGCCTTCGAAGGCGCGTGCAAACGGGCTTTCGAAAGCCCGTTTTCCGACGGATGGCGAGGGCTTCAGCCGGAGACGGTATCATGGCCTCGCGGAACAACGGGAAAGCCGGTGCCATAGTCAATCTGCTCGCCTCCCCGAGGGTGCAGCGGCCCAGACGCGATAACCCTGACCGGCTGACCTGCCCCCTTTTCCGCGCGCCGCCCCCGTGCCATGCTGGCGCCAAGATGGCCGATCCACAAACCGCGCTTGCCCCCGACGACCTGCGCCGCCGCTGCGATCCGGCGTCGCTGGATTTTGCCACCACCGAGGATCTGGAACCGCTGCACGAACTCGTCGGGCAGGAACGCGCGGTGGAGGCGATCCGCCTGGCCGCCGGCATCGGCCATCGCCGGTTCAACCTCTTCGTGCTGGGCCCCGAGGGCACTGGCCGTCACGCGGCGGTGCAGGCGTTGCTGACCCGGGCAGCGGCGGGGCGGGCGGTGCCCGATGACTGGGTCTATGTGCATGACGTCGATGCCCCGGACCGCCCGCACGCGCTGCGGCTGCCGCATGGCACCGGGCCGAAGCTTCGCGAGGCGATGGCCGATCTGGTGGACGATCTGGCGCAGGCGATCCCGGCGCTGTTCGAATCGGAAGAATACCAGTCGCGCCGCGCCGCCATCGAAGAGGAGTTCGGCAGCCGCAACGAAAAGGCGTTTTCCGACCTCGCCCGCCGGGCGCGCGAACGCGGCGTGGCGATCCTGCGCACGCCGATGGGCTTTGCCCTGGCGCCTACCCGCGACGGCGAGGTGCAGAAGCCCGAGGTGATCGACAGGCTGCCCGAGGCCGAGCGCGACGCGGTGCGCGAGAATGTGGCGCAGACCCAGGCCGAGCTTTCGGAATTCCTGGAGGCGTTGCCGCGTATCGAAAAGCAGCACCGCGCCGCGATCACCGCGCTGAATGCCGAGATGGCCGAACAGGTGGTCGATCTGAACCTTGCCGATCTGCGCGCGGGATTTGCCGGCATTGCGGTGCTCGACGGCTGGTTCGACAGGCTGCGCAAGGATCTGATCGACAATGCCGAACTGTTCATGCAGGCCGGCAAGAAGGGCGGGAACGAGGCCTTTCCCATCGCCTCGGCCCGGGTGCATGACGCGCCGCGCTTTCATCGCTTTGCGGTCAATGTGATGGTCTCGCATCCGCCGGATGCCGCCGGCGCGCCGGTGGTGGTGGAAAGCCTGCCGACGCTGGCCAATCTGGCGGGGCGGGTCGAATACCGCCAGCAGATGGGCGCGCTGGTGACCGATGTCTCGCTGGTCCGCCCCGGCGCGCTGCACCGGGCCAATGGCGGCTATCTGGTGCTGGACGCGCGCCGCGTGCTGTCCG
>SKNG01000396.1 GCA_007120685.1 Paracoccaceae bacterium
GCAGCTCCCGCAATCAGCTCTCGGCAGCAAGGCGCCCTTGCAGGCGATGAAGGAATGGCACAAACTCAAGCCACAGCTGTTCAGGAAGCAGCCATACTACCTTCCGGGATGTGACAGGTAACGACATAGCCGTGCCCCATCTCGCTGAAGGTCGGCACATCCGGCACGCGGAAATGGCGATCCTCGGCCGCGACACCAAGGATGCGTACCTCGCCCGCGTCATGCAGATCGGCCAGCATCGGCACCGGCAGCGTCGCCGCCATCACCTCGCCCGAGACCAGGGCTGCGACAGTCGGCGCATAGCCCTGATAGGGCACCTTGGTCAGCTGGATGTCGAAATAGTTCTCGATGAAGGCGGCATTGAGGAAGGAAAACCCGCCCGGCGAATCGTTGCCGTTGATGATGCCGCCGGGACTGGCGCGGGCGAAGTCCAGAAAGCCCGCGAAATCCTCGATATCCGTATCCGCGCGCACCGCCAGCGCGGCGGGTTCGATGTTGATCACCGCCAGCGGTTCCAGCCGATCCAGCGCCGTGGCATTTTCATTCATGTAGCTTTGCGCCGTGGCATGCAGGCCCAGCACGCCCAGCGTGTAGCCGTCGGCCGCCGCTTCCTCTACCTGCCGCACGCCCGTCGCACCGGCCGCGCCGGGCACATTGGTCACCACGACCGAGGTGGGCAGTTCCTGCTCCAGAAACTCGGTCAGCAGCCGCGTGACGGTGTCATGCCCGCCGCCCGCGGGCCAGGCTACCACCATGGTGATCGGCTGGTCCGGAAAGGCCATCGCCGGCGCCGGCGTCAGCGCCGCCCCCAGACCCAGGCCCATAGCCGCTGCCGCCGCATATCCGATGAAATGCCGTCTGCGCATCTTGACCCCCTGTTGCTGTCTGTCGATTCGAGTTTGTTTGTGTGCTTATGGTATCCAAGGCTGACGCCAAGTCAATTCTTCCCTCACAGCAGCGCCAGGCTGAGCCATGGCACCAGCGCCAGCGCCACCAGCGCCAGACAGGCCACGGCGAAGAAGGGCAGCGTGACCCAGAACACCTGCACCGCGTTCACCTGGCTTACCGAAGCGGCGACATAAAGCCCGATCCCCACCGGTGGCGACAGCAGCCCCAGGATCAGGTTGATCGACACCACGACGCCGAAATGCAGCGGGTGGATGCCGTATACCTCGGTGGCGATGGGCAGCAGGATCGGCACCACCATGATCAGCCCCGGAATGCCGTCGATCACCGTGCCGACGATCAACAGCACCACCAGCACCAGCAGCATGAAGGCGATGGGCGTGGTGGCGACCGACTGGATCCAGGCCGCTGCCGTCTGCGGCACCTGGCCGAAGATCAGCACCCAGGAAAACACCCCGGCGGCGGCGACCAGAAACAACACCAGCGCCGAATTCAGCCCGGTGCGCAGCAGGATCATCGGGAAATCGCGCAGTTTCAGCGAGCGGGTATAGACCAACCCGATCAGCGTGGCGACAACGGCGCCGATGGCAGCGGCCTCGGTCGGCGAGCCGAAGCCGCCCAAGATGGTGCCGATGATCACCACCGGGATCAGCAGCATCGGCAGTGCATCGCGCAGCGCGCGAAAGCGGTCAGGCCAGGACAGCCGGTCCCCGCGCGGCATGGCGTGGCGCCAGCCCAGAAAGGCCACGGTCAGGATAAAAAGCCCGGTCAGCATCAGCCCGGGCAGGATGCCGGCGATCAGCATGTCGCGCACCGCCACCTGCGCCAGCACGGCATAGACCACGAAGACGATGGAGGGCGGGATGATCGGCCCCAGAAGCCCGCCATAGGCCGTCAGCCCGGCGGCAAAGGCGCGCTCATAGCCCGCGCGCTGCATTTCCGGCACCATGACCTGGCTCATCATCGCAATCTGCGCGGTGGCCGAGCCGAGGATCGAGGCCACCATCATGTTGGCCAGCAGGTTGATATAGGCCAACCCGCCGCGCAGCGCGCCGACAAAGGCCGCGGCCAGCCGCACCAGCCGCTGGGTGATGCCGGCGCCATTCATCAACTCGCCGATAAGGATGAACAGCGGAATCGCCAGCAGGCCGGAATTGTCCAGCGAGGAGAAGAGCTTCAGCGCGTAGCTGTCCAGCAGGACCAGGTTGTTGGTTTCCCAGATGAAGACCAGCGCGGCCATGCACAGGATCAGCCCGATGGGCAAGCCGATGACCAGAAGCAGCAGGAAGGCGGAAAGCGTCATCGCCCTACCCCTCGCCCGGCCGGAATTCCTGCGCCAGCGGGCGCGGGTCGATCAGGCCCAGATCCTCGGCCAGGTTGGTCAGCGCATGCACGGTGATGGTGAAGGCGAACCAGGGCATGATCAGGTAGAACCAGATGAAGCGCCATTGCAGGATGGGGGTGACATCGGTGTAGACGAAGTTGAAGGTGGTGAACTGGAAGGTGTCGATATCGAACCCGGCGGCCCACAGGCCCACCGGATCCAGCCAGCGGATGCACAGCCAGATCAGGATGATGCCAAAGGCGCTGGCCACCAGCGAAACCAGGATGCGCAGCGCGCGCACCACCGGGCCGCGCAGCATTTCCTGCAGGATCTTCACCGCCGGGTCGATGCGCGCGCGCAGCATCAGGCTGGCGCCGGAAAAGGCCGCCAGAATCATTGACAGTTTCGCCAGTTCATCGGCCCAGGCCAGCGTGATGCGGAACATCCGGAAGCCGACATTGATCAGCACGAAAAAGGCAATGCCGGCGATCAGCAGCATCAACAGCAGGCGGTCGATGCGGATCAACCCGTCAGAGAGCGCGCGCAGCAGGCGGAAAGGCAGCATCGGGCAACCCTTGCAGGATTTGGCCAAGGCAGGCTGGCAGCGCGGCGCGTGCTTGGCAAGGTGCCGCGCTGCCCTTCAGGCGCGGCGGATCAGAACGTCTCCACCAGCTCGCGCAGACGCGCCACGAAGGGGGTCTGTTCGCCCCATTCGGCGTCCCAGCGCTCGACGATATCGCCGAAGAACTCGGGCCCCACGCCTTCGGTGATCCGGATGCCCGGCGCCTCGCGCAGGGTGGCCAGCTTGTCGGCTTCCTCGTCCACGAAACGGTCGATGGTGCGGTCGCAATGCAGTTGCATCGCATCGGCGATCAGGTCGCGGTCCTCCTCGCTCAGCCCTGTCCAGACCCGACCGGACACCAGCGCAACCATGCCGAAGACATGGTGGTTGGTCTCCAGCAGATAGGGCGCGTGTTCGTAATAGCGGAAGTTGATGATGGATTCGTAATCCATGTCCAGCCCGTCGACCTGGGCATTGGCCAGCGCGTCATAGATAGCGGGCAGCGCCATGGGCGCGGGCGCGGCGCCGAACATCTCGAAGAAGCGGCTGATG
Source organism: Paracoccaceae bacterium (assembly GCA_007120685.1). Taxonomy (GTDB): domain Bacteria; phylum Pseudomonadota; class Alphaproteobacteria; order Rhodobacterales; family Rhodobacteraceae; genus Pararhodobacter. The sequence continues at coordinate 3,345 of SKNG01000396.1, forward strand.
GCGGGCGCCGGCGTGATGCGGATGCGCTGGCCGTCCAGGTCGGCGGCGGAGTCGATGGGGTTGCGCATGACCATCTGGCGCATGCCGATCATCGCATAGCACAGGCCCACGGTGCCGGTGGCACGCGGCAGCGCATCCAGGATCTCGCGCGCCACGTCGGAGCGGAAGACGCGGGCGGCGTCCTCGATATTGTCCACCAGGAAGGGGGCATGCAGCGCCGCCATGTCGGGCACGCGGAAGGTCAGTTCGGCCGTGGTCAGCCAGGCCATGTCCAGCGCGCCGGTCTGCAACTGCTGCAGCATCGTCGCCTCGTTGCCCAACTGGCCCGAGGGGAACACCGCCAGGCTGAACCGCCCGTCCGAACGTTCCTGCAGCGTTTCGTTCAGCGCCGCCACCTCCTGGTTCCAGACATGCACGGGCGGGGTGATCAGGCCGATGCGGAACTCGCGTTCCTGGGCGGCGGCGGGCAGGGCGAAACCGATACCGGCCGCGATGGCCACTGCTGTTTTCCACGTCATGGGTCGTTCTCCTTGTTGAACCGTTCTCGGGGTCTTGCCCGGGGTTGCATCCCCGGATCGATGCGCCGGCGCGGGGGCGACCCGCGCCGGCCTGTTCTCAGCGAAGGCCGTCCCTGCCCTCGATATCCTCGGCCCGCAGCCCGCCCACCCGGGCGTGAATGCGCGCGCCCGTGGTCATCACCAGCACCAGCGCCAACTCACCCGCGCGGGGGGCGTCGTTCAGCCCCACTTCCATCGCATCGAAATGGCTGCGGACGTAGGCGGCGTTGATATGGGTCACGGGCACATCCAGCCGCGTGCCCGGCCCGCCGACCTTTTTCGTCGAGGGCACGATGGCCATCGCATCGCCCAGAACTTCGCGCATCGCCCAGCCGCCCGGCACATGCCACAGCGCGCCGTGTTCCAGTTCGCCCGCAGCGCCGACGATGGCGCCCTTGCCATAACCCTGCACTGCCTTCGGATCGCCGCCCAGAGCCGCGACCAGGCGCCGGGCCATGGCCTCGCCCAGCGGTTTCAGTGTGTCCATGAAGCCCGCGATTTCAGGCTCATAGCGGCCGGCGAAGGGGTTTTCGATGACCGAGATCATCGCCGCGCGGCGCAGCGGCGTGTCGGCGACCGGGCCGCCCTCGTGGAATATCTCCTCGGTCATAAGCGCCTGTTTGCGGAGGATCAGGTCAGGCATGAAGCAGGCTCGCTTTCTTCCGGAACGGGGAATTCTGGGCAGGATCGGCCGGCGGTGCAAGCGGCATGTCACCGACCAGCCGCGCGGTGCCCTGTAGCGCAATCAGCGCGCCGCCGATCAGCCCACGGGCCAGCATCCCCTCGGCCGCTGCCGCGCCCCGGTCCAGCGCCGCGGCGATGCGTGCGCGGTCCAGCGGCGGGACGCAGGTAGTGACCAGCCGCGCGCCAAGGTCGCTGTCAGGAGCCAGCGTGTCGGCCGGTTCGCGGATGATGGCGGGATCGCCCGGCAGGTCGGTGGCATTGGCGATCAGCGTGGCGGCGACATCGGCGGCGGGCGCATCGCGCGCGATCACGGTCACGCTGTCGGCGACGCCCAGCGAGTGGCTGCGCCCCTTCACGCCGGAGGTGGCGACACCGCGCCAGGGGCCGTGCGGGGTGATTTCCAGCACGCCGGGCGAGGCAGGAAAAGCGGGGTTCACCACCACCCCCAGGCGGTAGGGTTCGGGCTCGCCGGCCGGGCCGGGAAAAAGGGCCTTCGAAGGCCCTTTCAACGCGCGTTCGAACGCGCGCTTACCGCCTCCCGCCGGCGGCGCCTGCATTGCGCGATCCCCGGCAAAGAACAGCGCGATATCGCCGCCATTGTTCACGAAAGCCCGAACAACATCCGGCACCACCGCCATGGCCTGCAATACCGTCTCTGCCCCCGCGCCCGCCACCGCTGCCATCGGCGTCACGAAATCCGGCAGGTGCGCCCGCGCCGCCGCCGCCATGCGCTGCGCCACGGCGCCCTTCAGCGGGCAGGCCCCGGCCGCGACCGGCTGGCGCAGCAACGGCAGTTCGGCCACCAGTTCCGCCAGCAGCGTATCGA
>SKNG01000503.1 GCA_007120685.1 Paracoccaceae bacterium
CATGGCCACCAGCTGATGCGGGCTGGTTTCCTCGGCGCCGATGGCGGCGTTCTGGCGGTAGGCGTTGATATTGGCGTTCATGGTTGAATCGGTCCTCGGGAAATGAGTGAGTGCGCGGCGCTAGCGTCTTCCGCCGCCGATATTATTGATCGTCTCGAACTGCTGGCTCAAGAACGCGCTGGTCTGGTTCAGTTCAGCCACCAGCGCATCCAGCGCCGAAAACTGGCGCACAAAGCGCTGCTCGGTGCGCTCCAGCCGGGCTTCCAGCGCCTCACGCTGGCGGCCGATGTCATTGAGCCGGTTCTGCAGGTTGGCGCTCTGGCCTTCCAGCAGGCTGCCGGGCCCAACCACGTCACCCAGGTAGTTGCCCAGGCGCGCGCCCAGTCCGTTGTCACCGCCGAACAATTCCTGCAGCGCCTGCGGGCGCTGGTCGATCACCTGGTTCAGGCGGCCTTCGTCAATGCGCAGCGTGCCGCCTTCCCGGCTGGTGATGCCGAGCGATGCCAGCGTGTTTGCGCCCGGCGCGGCCTCGGGAATCACGCTGGTGAGGATGCTGCGCACTTCGCTGGCAATCGAGCGCACGGTGGCGTTGCCCTGCAGCGGGCCGGCGATCTCGGTTTCAGGGTCGTAGCTGGCCAGGCCGTTGAGCACGTCGACCAGGCCGTTGTAGCGGTTGACGAAATCGCGCACCTGATCCAGCGTCGCACCGCGGTTTTCGTTGATGGACAGACGGGCCGGCGCGTCTTCTTCGGCCTGCACGCCGTTCAAATCCAGCGTCACGCCGTCGATGGCGCCTTCAATGCGGTTGGAGGCGCTGGTGACGCTAAAGCCGTCGATTTCCACTTCGGCATCGGCCGCGGCGGAAATCACCTGCAGGTTCGGCGTGGCCAGCTGGCCCAGATTTGCCGTGGCGTTATTGACCGTCAGATCAATGGCATTGTCCGCGCCGGTGTTGCGGCCGGTCAGCACCAGCCGGCTGCCCTCTGCATCGTTGATAATGCTGGCCGACACGCCGCGATTATCGGGCGCGCGGTTGATGGCGTCGCGAATATCCGCCAAAGAGTTATTGGACTGATCGATATTGATGCTGAACGAGCGATCACCGACGGAGAAATTCAGCGTGCCGGTGCCGATCTCGGCGGACGAAGATTCAAACGCCTGGCTGGCGCGCTTATCGGCCTCGGCCAGGGCCAGCACGCGCACGTCAAACCGTCCCGACGCGGTGCCGTCCCGAGCCGTGGCGGTGAACACTTCCTCGTTGGAGCTGACTGCCTCGCGCGCGGCCAGTCCACGCTGCCCGCCCCTGCCGGCGGCGGTGCGCCGCGCGGAAAATCCTGCGGTTGCGGGGCGTTGTCAGAGACGAAGAAGCCCGAGCGATCCCGCGCGCTGAGGTAGTCATCGGCCACCAGATCGGCATAGGCCAGTGTCACCGTGATCCGGCTGATCCCCAGATGCGCGGCCAGTTTGCGGCTTGAAGGCATCCGCTCGCCCCGCCGCAGCCGGCCGGCCAGAATGCCCTCGGCCACCATCTGCCGGATCTGCGCCTGCAACGTGCCCGTGGCGCCGGGCCGCAGGAAGAATGTGTCCACCGAAACGGCCATCACCTGCCCTGATTCCGCGAATCTGGTCATAAATCTAGCCGCGCTCTGGGCCTAACGCCAGCCGCCGCAATCCGTCACTCTCCAATCATGTGCAGCGGCCGGGCATATGCCGGCCGCTTGTCTGTTTTTCCATCACGCCCAGCCCGATGAGGCCAAGATGAACATCACCGCCCCCATCAACGATCTGTCGCCCGTTGTTGCCGCCGACCGTGCCCATGTCTGGCACCATCTGACCCAGCACAAACCGTTCGAGACCATCGACCCCCGCGTGGTGGTCGAAGGCAAGGACCTGCGCGTCTGGGACGCCACGGGGCGCGAGACGCTGGACGCCGTGTCCGGCGGTGTGTGGACGGTGAATGTGGGCTATGGGCAGGTGTCCATCGCCGATGCGGTGCGCGACCAGTTGGTGAAGATGAACTTCTTTGCCGGCGCCTCGGGCACCGTGCCCGGCGCTCTTTTCGCGCAAAAGTTGATCGAAAAGATGCCGGGGATGAGCCGGGTCTATTATTCAAACTCGGGCTCCGAGGCGAATGAGAAGGCCTACAAGATGGTGCGCCAGATCGCCCATCGGCGCCACGGCGGCAACAAGTGGAAGATTCTGTATCGCGAGCGCGACTATCACGGCACCACCATCGCCGCGCTGGCATCCGGCGGGCAGGAAGAGCGCAAGGCGATGTATGGCCCCTTCCCCGCCGGTTTCGTGCCCGTTCCGCATTGCCTGGAATACCGCAGCCAGTGGGGCGATGTAGCCGATTACGGGATCCGCGCCGCCAATGCGATTGAAGAGGTGATCCTGCGCGAGGGGCCGGACAGCGTCGGTGCCCTGATCCTGGAGCCCGTGACCGCCGGCGGCGGCGTCATCCTCCCGCCCGAGGGCTACTGGCCCCGCGTGCAGGAGATCTGCCGCAAATACGACATCCTGCTGATCATCGACGAGGTGGTCTGCGGCGTGGGGCGCACCGGCACCTGGTTCGGTTATCAGAACTATGACGTGCAGCCGGATATCGTGACCATGGCAAAGGGCGTGGCATCCGGCTATGCCGCGATTTCCTGCACGGTGACCACGGAACGGGTGTTTGAGCTGTTCAAGGACGATGCCGAGGACCCGATGAGCTATTTCCGCGATATCTCCACCTTCGGCGGCTGCACGGCGGGGCCGGCGGCGGCGATGGAGAACATGCGCATCATCGAGGATGAGGGGCTCCTGGACAACTGCCTGGCCATGAGCGCGCGGCTGATGGGCAACCTACATGCGCTGCAGGAAAAGCACGCCGTCATTGGTGATGTGCGCGGCAAGGGGCTGTTCTGCGGCGCCGAACTGGTGGCCGACCGGGGGACGAAGGAACCGTTGCTGGAAAAGCAGGTCGCGGCGGTGGTGGCGGCGGCGATGAAGCGGGGCGTGCAGATCGGCATGACCAATCGCTCGCTGCCGGGGTTCAACAACACGCTGTGCCTCAGCCCGGCGCTGGTGGCGACGGGCGATCAGATCGACCAGATCACCGATGCCATTGACGGCGCGCTGACCGAGGTGTGCGGCTAAGCGGCACGCGGCCCGGTGCGAAGGGTCCGGCGAGCCTGCTGCGCTATCCGGTCTGGCGCAGGCAAGGTGGTTCTGGCTATGCTCGCTGATCTTCGGGCTGCCGATCGAATTGGAGCGGCACCTCGGGCCGCCGGAGCTGGAAGGCGGTAGCTTCGTTCTGCGGGATGGCCTATGTCCCGCAGCGCAGCGGCGACGGCCCGACAGTCTTGCACAGCGTTCAGGGAGACAGCATGCCCGATCCCGGCCAGGAGCCTGCCCCCACACCCGGCAACCGCCCGGCCGAATGGGGTTCGGACGCCATGGCAGAGGTGCTGCGCGATCTGGGGATCGGCTGGATGACGCTGAACCCCGGTGCCAGCTTCCGCGGCCTGCATGACAGTCTGGTCAACCATCTGGGCAACCGCGCCCCGCGCCTGCTCTTGTGCCTGCACGAGGAGGCAGCGGTATCCATCGCGCATGGCTACGCCAAGGTCTCGGGCCGGCCGATGGCGGTGGGGCTGCATTCCAATGTCGGCCTGCTGCACGGGTCGATGGGCATCTTCAACGCCTGGTGCGACCGGGTGCCGATGCTGGTGATCGGCGCCACCGGCCCGCTGGATGCCGCGCGCCGCCGGCCCTGGATCGACTGGCTGCATACCGCGCAGGATCAGGGGGCGCTTGTTCGGGAATTCGTGAAATGGGACGATCAGCCGCTCAGCGTGACCGCCGCGCGGCGCGCGCTGGCCGAGGGGCACGCGCGGGCGACGACCTATCCGATGGGGCCGGTATACATCAATCTGGACGCCGATCTGCAGGAAACCCGGCTGGACGAGCCGCCCGCGCCCATCGACCTTGCGCGCTTCGCGCCGCCCGCCCTGCCCGCGCCGGACCCCGCCACGCTGCACCAGGCGGCTGACATCCTGCAGGGCGCCCGGGCGCCGGTGCTGATGGTGGGGCGCACCGGGCGCGATGCGGCGGGCTGGCAGGCGCGGGTGGCACTGGCCGAGCGGCTGGGCGCGCGGGTGCTGACCGATTTCAAGACGCCAGCCGCCTTTCCCACCGCCCACCCGCTGCATGCCGCGCCTGCGGGCTATTTCCTGCCGCCCGAGGCACAGGCGCTGCTGCGCGAGGCCGATGCCATCCTTGCGCTCGACTGGATCGATCTGGCCGGCACCTTGCGCGCCGCCTTCGGTGGCGATGATATGCCGCCGAAGATCGTGTCGGTATCGGCCGATGCGGCGCGGCACCGGGGCTGGGGGAAGGAGGCCGGCGCCCTGCCGCCCGCCGATGTCACGTTGGCCAACAGCCCCGATGCGGTGGTGCCCGCGCTGCTGGCGCGGCTGGGCGCGCAACCGGCGGCGGGCGACCCTTCGCCGCAACCTGCACCACCACCGGCGCTGCCTGCCGATGACGCCATGATGACCGCGCAGTCGCTGGCCGCCCTGCTGCAGGCCGGGCTCGCGGGGCGGTCGGTGACGCTGATCCGCGCGCCGCTCAGCTGGACGGGGGCGGACTGGCAGGTAGCCGGCCCGCTGGACTATCTGGGCTATGACGGCGGCGGCGGCGTGGGGTCCGGCCCCGGCATGGCCGTGGGCGCGGCGCTGGCGCTGCGCGAGGGGCATCCGGCCCGGCTGCCGCTGGCGGTGCTGGGCGATGGCGATTTCCTGATGAACGCCTCCGCCGTCTGGACGGCGGCGCATGCGCGCATCCCGCTCTTGATCGTGGTCGCGAACAACCGGTCCTTCTTCAATGACGAGGTGCATCAGGAAAAGGTGGCGATCCAGCGCGGCCGGCCGCCGGAAAACCGCCATATCGGCCTGGCCACCGATGACCCCGATATCGACATCGCGCAGGTGGCCGCCAGCCATGGCGCGTGCGGCTTCGGCCCGGCGCAGGACGCGGGCCAGTTCCGCGCCTGCCTGGCCGAGGCTCTGGCGGCGGTGGCATCGGGCGCGGTGGCGGTGATCGACGCGCGCATCGCCAAGGGCTACGCACCCAGCATGGCGGCGGCGATGCGGGGTTGAAAACAGGGGGGATAGCATGACCGGAACCGGCAACAGCCTGCGCGCGCGGATCGAGGCGATGCGGGTCAGCGATGTGCTGCCGCGCCAGCGAGGGCTCTATTACGGCGGGGCGTGGCATCAGGCCTCGGAGGCGCCGCTGGCGGTCACCTCGCCCGGCGATGGCAGCGACCTCGGCACGATGGCCGTGGCCGGGCCGGCGGATGTGGACGCGGCCTTTCGCGCGGCCCATGCGGCGTTTCTGGACTGGCGCGAGACGCCGCCTTTCG
>SKNG01000060.1 GCA_007120685.1 Paracoccaceae bacterium
TTCGCATCCGGCAGACCGCGGCGGAAATCGCGGGCCGCTCCATCAGGTGCATATCAAAGGACAGGGGTCATCCATGAACAAGGCAGTCACCGAGGGATTGATTCTCATGCCGCCGCCCTTTGCGGAGGGGCTGCAGAACTGGTCCAGCGGCAACGGCACCCCGGGCACGCCCAGCTATGACGGCGCCGCGAACGCCGCTTTCGTCCCCTCGGACCCCGATTTTGGCGGCTGTCTGGAACTGTTGAAGAACCAGGCCACACAGCGGCTGCGCTGGTTCGGCCAGACCCCCATCCTGCCCGGGCTGTTCCTGCGCGTGAGCGTGCGCATCAAGGCGCTGAGCGGCGCGTTGCCCACGGTGCGCATCGCCGGTTTCGCCGCCAATGACAGCGGCGGTGCGGCGGGGGGCGTGCAGACCACAGGGCCGGAAACGACGCTGCAGACCTATGGCGATGTGGTCACGGTCAGCGCCATCATCGGCACCGGCCCGCGCGGCGGGGTGGACATGAACTGGGCCGGCGTCGCCTATGGCCATCTGGGGATCGACCTGACCGGGCCGAATGGCGGCGTGGTGCGCATCGACGATGTGCAGATCGAGGATGTGACCAGCTTCTGGCTGCGCGACCTGATGGACTGGGTCGATGTGCGCGACCATGGCGCGGTCGGCGACGGGGTGACGAATGACCGCCAGTCCTTCATCAACGCCGCGCAGGAGGCGCTGGCGACCCGCCGTTCGCTGCTGGTCTCTGACGGGACCTATTTCATCGGCGCCAACCTGACCATCGAGGCGCCCGTGCGCTTTCAGGGCACGCTGGTGATGGACATGGATACCCGCCTGCAACTGTCGCACTCCTTTGACTTTCCGACCTATGCTGCGGCCTTCGGCAACGAGGACATGGGGTTTCGAAAGGGCGTGCAGGCACTGTTCTTCTTCACCAACCATGTCGATTTCGACCTGAAGGGGCGCCGGGTGCGGGTAGAATCGCCGGTCGATGTCTCGGCCCTGACGGGGCTCACGGCCTTTGCCCAGCGCCGGCGCATCGTCAACGGGCAGATCGACCTGGTCAGCGGCCCGGCCTGGGCCGAGACCACGATCAACGCGCAGGCGACCTACAACACCGGCAATGCCACGCGGCTGGACAATGTCGCCAGTATCACCAACGTGCCGGTGGGCGCGCGGATCAGCGGCACCGGCGTGGGGCGCGAGGTCTATGTGAAATCGCGCAGCGTCAGCGCCAACCGGGTGATCCTCAGCAAGCCGCTGTTCGGCGGCTCCGGCACGCGCACCTACAGCTTCCGCAAGTTCCAGCACATCCTGGATTTTTCCGGCTTCCAGACGCTGGACCGGTTTGAAGTGGCGGATGTGGAGTTCCTCTGCAAGGGCGAGGCCAGCGCGATCAGCCTGCCGACCGAGGGCGCGATCTTCCAGGCGAAGGGCTGCACCTTCAACCGGCCGTTCCCGAAGGGCATCACCTCGACCGGAGATGGCTGCCAGGGAATGCTGGTGGACAACTGCCAGTTCCTGTCCAACGAGATGCCGCTGCCGGCACCACAACGCGAATCCATCGCGCTGAACAGCAACGCCAACGATGTGAAGCTGCGCAACAACCGGGTGGTGCGCTTTGCCCATTTCGCGGTGCTGGGCGGCACCGGCAACATCATCAGCGGCAATCATTTCTTCCAGGGTGATACCGAACAGAACGCCACCCGCACCGCCGGCATCGTGCTGACCCGGGTCAACCTGCTGACCACGCTCAGCGCAAACTACGTCGACAACTGCTATATCGAGCTGACCAACGAACACAGCGCCAACCCGAACTGGGCCAACCAGTTTTCCTTCGGCGGGCTGACCCTGACGGGCAATCTCTTCCTGTGTTCGAACGTGGCGCCGAACTTCCGCTTCTTCACGGTCAAGCCCTACGGTGAGGGGCATTTCCTGCAGGGGCTGCAGGTCAGCGGCAATGTTTTCCGCACGTTGAACGGCTGGATCGACCGGGCCGAGGGGGTGGATACCTCGATCGCCGGTCTGCGCTTTGACCGGTTCCGCAACGTGATCTGGGAAAACAACGCCTACAACGGCATCACCAACCCGGCCGAAAGCCCGCTGGTGCTGCGGCACAACCAGAACAGCGCCAATGCGAACTGGACCATCAACACCGGACAGAAGCTGCCCTTCCGCGGCTGGGCGCGCACCGTGCCGGGCTTTGTGATGGAAGGCGTGCCGCGGGGGTCGGGCAATGAGGTGCGCACCGGCATGCCCTATGTTCTGGTCGAGGACGGACCCCAGAACGACCGGGTGCGGATGGTTTGGCCGAGCCCTACCAGGGGCCGGGCGGTGGTGACGATCCGGGTGGATGCGCCGCTCTGAGCGCGCAGCGTATGGACAGACAGGCGAAGGGGTCGGCAAATGCCGGCCCCTTTCTTGTTGCGTGGCATGATGCCAGAAGGTGCGCGATACGCTTTTCGGCTCAAGACTTCGCGAACCGCCCCAGAACGGGCTTTCGAAAGCCCGTTTCACGCGCCTTCGAAGGCGCGTTGCCCGGCAGCAGCCGAAGCGATCCACCCGAAATCGTTTGATACACCAGCGCAAGGTGATTCGTTTCGCCGTGCCGGGCGGGGTGTTTCTGTTTGTTACCTCCGCCACAACCGCAGCGCGCGCAGCCGTCAGCCGCCGGGGTGCCACCCAGCCCATCGGCAAGGAACATGACGCGGCGTCAGAATCTGCCCAAACAGCTCTGGTGCAGCCGCCTGAAAAACCGCATGGAATTGTCTAGTAGAAAATTAGTTTTCAAAAGTGCCGCAAATTCAGTGAACAGATTTACAGAAAAATTCTTTTTCTAATTTGGGTTAGCGTTTCTTTGACCAATGCGCTAAAATGCCAACAGGATGGAGGAGCATATGCCGCCGATGGCGCCCGACCGGGTGCGGCGCGCGCATATGACACGACAGGAGGAGCGTTCATGGCCGATCAGCCGCAACCGCAGACCTATGCCGCCAGCGAGGATTTCGTGGCGCGCGCGCATATCGACGCCGCGGGCTATGAGGCGATGTATGCCGCCTCGGTCGCCGACCCGGTGACTTTCTGGGCCGAGCATGGCAAGCGGATCGACTGGATCCGCCCCTACACACGCGTCAAGAACACCAGCTTCGACTTCGGCAAGGTCGATATACGCTGGTTCGAGGATGGCACGCTGAATGTCAGCGCCAATTGCATCGACCGCCATGTCGTCACGCGCGGCGACCAGACCGCGATCATCTGGGAACCCGATGACCCGCAGACCCCGGCGCTGCACATCACCTATCGCGAGCTGCTGGAACAGACCAGCCGCATGGCCAATGTGCTGAAGGCCCAGGGCGTCGCCAAGGGCGACCGGGTGGTGCTGTATCTGCCGATGATCCCGGAAGCGGCCTATGCGATGCTGGCCTGCGCGCGGATCGGGGCGATTCATTCGGTGGTCTTTGCCGGCTTCTCGCCTGACGCGCTGGCCAACCGGATCAACGACAGCGCCGCCAAGGCCGTCATCACCGCCGATTTCGCGCCGCGCGGCGGGCGCAAGACGCCCTTGAAATCCAACACCGACAAGGCGCTGCTGGACTGTTCGGACAAGGTGAAATGCCTGGTCGTCAAGCACACGGGCGAGCAGACCACCTGGGTTCAGGGCCGCGACATCGACCTGAAGGCGGAAATGGCCGCCGCCAACCCCTATTGTGCCTACACGGAAGTCGGCGCCGAGGATCCGCTGTTCATCCTCTATACCTCGGGGTCCACGGGCAAGCCGAAGGGGGTGGTGCATACCTCCGGCGGCTATCTGGTCTTTGCCGCGATGACGCATCAATACACCTTCGACTATCACGAGGGCGACATTTTCTGGTGCACGGCCGATGTGGGCTGGGTCACGGGGCACAGCTACATCGTCTACGGCCCGCTGGCCAATGGCGCCACCACCGTGATGTTCGAGGGCGTGCCGACCTACCCCGATGCCGGCCGCTTCTGGGCGGTCTGCGCCAAGCACAAGGTCAACCAGTTCTACACCGCCCCCACCGCGATCCGGGCGCTGATGGCCCACGGGCCGGAGCCGGTGGCGAAGCACGACCTGTCCAGCCTGCGCCTGCTGGGCACGGTGGGCGAACCGATCAACCCGGAAGCCTGGAACTGGTATAACGACCATGTCGGCAAGGGCCGCTGCCCGATCGTCGATACCTGGTGGCAGACGGAAACCGGCGGGCATCTGATCACGCCGCTGCCGGGCGCCATTCCCGCCAAGCCGGGCAGCGCCACCAAGCCGTTCTTCGGCGTCAAGCCCGTGGTGCTGGAGGCCGAGAGCGGCAAGGAAGTCACCACCACCGAGGCCGAGGGCGTGCTGTGCATCGCCGACAGCTGGCCCGGGCAGATGCGCACCGTCTGGGGCGATCACGAACGCTTCGAGGCGACGTATTTCCAGCAATACAAGGGTTACTATTTCTCCGGCGACGGCTGCCGGCGGGATGGGGACGGCTATTACTGGATCACCGGCCGGGTGGATGACGTGATCAACGTCTCCGGCCACCGCATGGGCACGGCCGAGGTGGAATCGGCGCTGGTCGCCCATGAGGTGGTGGCCGAGGCCGCGGTGGTGGGCTACCCGCACCCGGTCAAGGGCCAGGGCATATATGCCTATGTCACGCTGATGAACGGGGTCGAGCCCACGGACGACCTGCGCAAGGATCTGGTGAAATGGGTCCGGCAGGAGATCGGGCCGATTGCCAGCCCCGACCTGATCCAGTGGGCGCCGGGCCTGCCGAAGACGCGTTCGGGCAAGATCATGCGCCGCATCCTGCGCAAGATCGCCGAGAACGATTATGGCGCGCTGGGCGATACCTCGACGCTCGCCGAACCGGCGGTGGTCGATGACCTGATCGACAACCGCATGAACCGGGGCTGAGACGATGGGCGAGAGCGATACCGACACCCGCCCCGCCGTCCTGATCCTGCTGGGCCCGCCGGGCGCGGGCAAGGGTACCCAGGCCCGGATGCTGGAAGACCGCTTCGGCCTGATCCAGCTTTCCACCGGGGATCTGCTGCGCGCGGCCGTGGCCGAGGGCACCGAGGCCGGCAAGAAGGCCAAGGCGGTGATGGAGGAAGGCGGGCTGGTCAGCGACGAGATCGTGCTGGCCATCCTGCGCGACCGCATGGCCCAGCCGGATACCGCGAAGGGCGTGATCCTGGACGGCTTCCCCCGCACCACGGCCCAGGCCGAGGCGCTGGACGCGCTGCTGAAGGGTCAGGGGCTGGCGATCTCGGCGGCCGTGTCGATGGCCGTGGATGACGAGGCGATGGTGCGCCTCGTGGCCGGGCGCTTTACCTGCGCCAGTTGCGTCGAGGGCTATCATGACGATTTCAAGCAGCCGGCCGTGGCCGGGGTCTGCGACAA
>SKNG01000378.1 GCA_007120685.1 Paracoccaceae bacterium
CCAGCGTCAGGGGCGTGGCCGAGAGCAATTCACCCTGGCCCGCCGCCAGCCGCTGGTGCACGCCGTGGCCAAGCTCATGCGCCAGCGTCATAACATCGCGCGGCTTGCCCAGATAGTTCAGCATCACATAAGGATGCACGGTGCTGACCGTGGGATGGGCAAATGCGCCCGGGGCCTTGCCGGGGGTCACGCCGGCGTCGATCCAGCCCTTGTCGAAGAAGGGTTCGGCCAGATCGGCCAGTTTCGGCGCGAAGCCGGCATAGGCCGACAGCACCGTCTGCCGCGCTTCGTCCCAGCCGATGGTGCGGCGGGGTTCCATCGGCAAGGGCGCATTGCGGTCCCAGACCTGCAGCTTGTCCAGCCCCAGCCAGCGAGCCTTCAGCGCATAGTAACGGTGCGAGAGGCGCGGATAGGCGGCGACCACGGCATCGCGCAGCGCCTGCACCACCTCAGGCTCAACATGGTTCGACAGGTGGCGGGCATGCTGCGGCGTCGGCATCTTGCGCCAGCGGTCGGTGATTTCCTTTTCCTTGGCCAGCGTGTTGTGGACACGGGCGAAAAGCCGCGTATTGGCGGTGAAGACCTCGGCCAGTGCCCGCGCGCCGGCCTCGCGCCGGGGGCGGTCGGGGTCGGTCAGCAAGTTCAGCGTGGCTTCCAAGGGCAGCGGCTCGTCCACACCCTCGACGCTGAAGGTCAGCCCCGCCATAGTCTCGTCGAACAGCCGGTTCCAGGCGGCGGCGCCGACGGTGGACTGGTCGTGCAGGAAGCGCTCCAGCTCGTCCGACAACTGATGCGGGCGCATGGCGCGCAGCCGGTCGAAGACGGGGCGGTAGCGGTCCAGATCGGCATTGGCGGCAAAGAGCGCGTCCAGCGCGGCATCCTCGATCCGGTTTATTTCCAGCGAGAAGAAGACCAGCGGCGTGGTGGCCACGGTGACGCGATCCTGCGCATCGGCCATGAACTTGGCGCGCGCGCTGTCGGTGGTCTGCTGGTAGTAGCGCAGGCCCGCGTAGGACATCAGCTGCCCGGCGGTGATGTCGATCGCCTCGTACCGCTGCACGCAGGTCAACATGCCTGCGGCGTCCAGCCCGGCCAGCTTGCCCTCGTAGTCAGTGGCGAAGGCGGCGCATTCCTTTTCCAGCCAGTCGAAATCGCGCGCCACTTCGGGCGCGTCATCGGCGGTGTAGAGATCGGACAGATCCCAGACCGGCAGCTTGCCCAGATCCGGGGTCTTGCCGCCGCCCGGGGTGCTGTCATGGCGGCGCAGGTCGGTCAGGGCAAGCAAGGGCGGTGCGGGCAGGGGGATCATGGGCAGGTCCTTTGTTGTGGCTTGCCCTCAGATAGCGACACCTTCTCCATGCGGCAACCCCGGGCCACGGGGCGGGGAAAGCGCGTTGCAACGCGCTTTCGAAAGGGCCTTCGAAGGCCCTTTCCCCGCGCCACCGCAACGGTTGCGCGCCATCCTTGCCGGATCATCCCCGGCGCCGCCCGCCTCGCCGCCCGCCTCGGGGTCCGTGGTCATGGCCGCAGCCCGACGCCTCGGTCCCGTCCTTGGCCGAGGAAAACGCGCCCAGCGCGGCCACGATGGCATCGAGCGAGGGACGCTCGCCGCGCGGGCGGCTGTCCAGCGCCGCGCGCATGGCGCGCAGATGCGCGGGCATCGTGCCGCAGCAGCCGCCGATGATCGCCGCGCCGCAGTCGCGCGCCATCACCGCGTATTCGGCCATCAGCGCCGGCGTGCCGTCATAGACGATCTCGCCCTCGACATATTTGGGGATGCCGGCATTGCCCTTGGCCACCACCGGCTTTTCCGGCGCCTGCGCGGTCAGCCCCAGGATGGTGCGCAACAGGTCCGACGCGCCGACTCCGCAATTGGCGCCGAAGGCCACCGGCGGGCTGTCCAGCCGGTCCACCAGCTTGACCATGTCGGTGGCGGTAACACCCATCATGGTGCGGCCCGCGGTGTCGAAACTCATCGTGCCGACCCAGGGCATGCCGACGCGTCCGCAGGCCTCTGCCGCGGCGCGATATTCCTCGGGCGCCGAGATGGTTTCCACCCACAGGATATCGGCGCCGCCCTCCTTCAGCCCCTCGGCCTGCTCGAAGAACATCGCCACCGCCGTGTCATGGGTCAGGCTGCCCATCGGTTCCATGATCTCGCCCGTGGGGCCGATGGAACCTGCAACCAGCACGCGCCGCCCGCTGCGGGCCATCTCGGCATCCGCGACTTTGCGGCCGATGGCGGCGGCGGCGCGGTTGAGTTCGCGCACGCGGTCTTCTGCCCCGTGCAGCTTCAGCCGGCTGGCGTTGGCGCCGAAGGAATTGGTCAGGAACAGGTCCGAGCCGGCCTCGACCGCCGCAGCGTAAAGCGCCTCGATCCGATCGGGGTGGTCGATGTTCCAAAGTTCCGGCGCATCGCCGGCGGAAAGCCCCATGTTGAACAGGTTGGTGCCGGTGGCGCCATCGGCCAGCAGATAGCCGCGCTCCTGCAGTAGGGCGCCCAGAGGGTCAGAGGCGATATGGGGCATGGCGGGCTCGCTGTTGGCGGTCTGGGTCGGCCCGTTCAGGTTCCCTTTGCCTGGCAGGGCCTGGGCACGGCAGCTTTGTGACTGAAGAAAGGATGGGGCGGGGTCAGCCCTCGTCGGCCAGTTGCGCCTTGGCTACGGCCAGAAACTCGTCCATCTTGGCGCGGATGGTGGCCTCGTCGGCCTTGCCCTGCAGATCGGCCTGCACCTTGCGGAACACGTCCTCGTGGCCCGCTTCCTCGAAATCGGCGCGGATCACCTCCATCGCGTAATCTTCGGCCGCCTGCCCGGTCTTGCCCAGCAGCCCCGCCGCCCACAACCCCAGCGCCTTGTTGCGCCGCGCAACCGCCTTGAACTGCATCTCGGCATCATGGGCGAACTTGTTTTCGAAGGCGCGTTCGCGGTCGTTGAAAGTGCTCATCGTCGGGGCCTTTCTTCGGTCTGGATAGGGGGCTGACCATGCGGCAGCCATGGGGCCTTGTACCGTCTGGGATATGGTCGGTTCCGGCGCGGCCCGCAACCCCATTTCTATGCGGTGCGATGCCCGGGCGGGGTCGTTGGTGCCGGCCCGGGCCGTGCTTGCGGCGCAACCCGGCATGGCGTATAGAGCCGCTCGCGCCCGCCGTACTGCAGGGTGCCGTTTGCGGAGTTTCCATGGCACGTCGCACCAAGATCTACGAGGGCAAGGCGAAGATCCTGTATGAAGGCCCCGAGCCCGGCACCTATGTCCAGTATTTCAAGGACGATGCTACCGCCTTCAACGCCGAGAAGCACGAGGTGATCGAGGGCAAGGGCGTGATGAACAACCGCCTGTCGGAGTTCTTCATGGCCGGTCTTAACGAGATAGGCGTGCCCACCCATTTCATCCGCCGCCTGAACATGCGCGAGCAGCTGATCCGCGCGGTCGAGATGATCCCGCTGGAGGTGGTGGTGCGCAACATCGCCGCCGGGTCGATTTCCAAGCGGTTGGGGATCGAGGAGGGCACGCCGCTGCCACGCCCGATTGTCGAGCTGTATTACAAGAACGACGCGCTGGGCGATCCGCTGGTCAGCGAGGAGCATGTGCTGGCCTTTGGCTGGGCGACGCATCAGGACCTGGATGACATGGTGGCGCTGGCGTTGCGGGTGAACGATTTCCTGTCCGGCGTGATGATGGGGGTCGGCATCAAGCTGGTGGATTTCAAGATCGAGATCGGGCGGATTTACGATGGCGATTTCCAGCGGCTGGTGGTGGCCGACGAGATCAGCCCGGATTCGTGCCGGCTGTGGGATGCCAAGACCGGGCGCAAGCTGGACAAGGATGTGTTCCGCCGCGATCTGGGCAATCTGTCCGAGGCCTATGCCGAGGTCGCGCGGCGGCTGGGGGTGATGCCGGCGGCGACGGCGTCGATTTCCCGGCCGAAGCTGATGAACTGAAGGGGCGGTTGGATGAAGGCGCGTGTGCAGGTGATGCTGAAGACCGGTGTGCTGGACCCGCAGGGCGAGGCGGTGCGTCATGCGCTGGGCGCGCTGGGTTTCGAGGGTGTGCAGGCGGTGCGGCAGGGCAAGGTGATCGAGCTGGACCTGGCCGAGACCGACCGCGACCGGGCCGAGGCCGAGGTGCGGGCGATGTGCGAGAAGCTCTTGGCGAATACGGTCATCGAACGCTACGCGGTCGAACTGGAGGACTGAGGCGCGGCTCGCGTGGGTTGTGCCTTGCCGCGCCCCGCGCCCGAAGTGCGCCCCACCCACCCACCCGCGCGCTTCGGGCGCGGGGCTTCAAAGGGCACCGGCGGGGCGACGTGGTATGATCGGCAGGCAACGGCAATGACAGGCGGCGAGGCGGGTGGCACGCCGCAGGCCGGGCCCGGGGTGGCGGCGGCGCTGGCGGCGTTGCGCGGACTGGCTGACCCGAAGCGCGCGGCCGAGATGGCCGCCTATCACAAGACCGACCGCCCGTTTCTGGGCGTCGGCGTGCCGCAGATCGAGGCGCTGGCGCGGGACTGGCGCGCTTCCTGCACGCTGGAGCAGCGGGTGGTGCTGGCCGCTGGGCTTTGGGACCGCGACATCCACGAAGCCCGCGTGGCTGCGGCGAAACTGCTGACCCAGGCGCGCATACGGCCCGACGACGCAGCGGTCTGGGCGCTGATTGCCGGCTGGGTGGAGGGTTTTGACAGTTGGGCGCTGGCCGATCACGCCTCGGCCGCCGGCAGCCGGCGGTTGCTCGCCGATCCCAAGCGGCTGGATCAGGTGGAAGCCTGGACGCGCCACCCCAACCTGTGGACCCGCCGCGCCGCGCTGGTGATGACCCTGCCCTGGGCGCGGCTGCCGCATCCCAAACCGGCCCAGACGGCGGTGCGCGAGCGGGTGCTGAGCTGGGCCGTCGCCTATGCCGAGGACCAGGAGTGGTTCATCCAGAAGGCCGTGGGTTGGTGGCTGCGCGATCTGTCGCGCCATGACCCGGGCCGGGTGCGGCAATGGCTGGCCGCACATGGCGACCGGCTGAAGCCTTTTGCCCGGCGCGAGGCGGCGCGGCATCTGCGGGACTGAAACCAGCGGTTGTCTTTTTCCGATCCTGTGCAAAGCTGAACCCGGCTTGTCACCAGAGGGAGGAAACCATGACACCCAGACCCGGAACCCTGCCGGCCCTGGCGCTGGCTGCGCTGGCGCTACCGGCGCTGGCCACGCCCGCCGCTGCCGATGATGCCTGCCGCGCCTTGGCCGATCTGCGCATCAACGATGTCAACATGCTCTCAGCCGTCCCCATGCGGGCAACCGATGACCTGCCCGCCTTCTGCTCGGTCCGCGGCTATATCCGCCCGGCGATCAATTTCGAGATCCGCCTGCCCGAGGACTGGAACGGCGGCTTCTACATGGCCGGCTGCGGGGGCTTCTGCGGGCAG
>SKNG01000192.1 GCA_007120685.1 Paracoccaceae bacterium
CCCTGAAGGTGCCCGACAACATCACCCTCCTGCCGCTCCCGCCATACGCCCCCGAACTCAACCCCATCGAAAACGTCTGGGCCTACCTCCGCGCCAACCGCCTCGCCATCTCCATCTTCGACACCTACGACGACATCGTCGCCCAATGCTGCGACGCCTGGAACTTCTTCGCCGAAAACATCGAAACGGTCCGCTCAATCACCAGCAGAGATTACGTAAAAGCGGTCAAAGACTAGGGCCGGTGGTATAATGTGGCAACCGGTGCCGAACCGCAGGAAAAGGGGCGTTTCGCGCGGTGCTTCGCTGTTTTTGCAGCGCCCCGCTCACACCCGCCGTCCGGCAAGGGAGGGGGTGCTGTACCGGCGTGCCAATCTGCCGGGGTTACGGCGTGCCTGTCAGGGGTTTGTCGCGCGTCGGTGCGCCGGTCTGGTTTGCCCGGACCGGCCCGGAAGGGGGCATGCGCACCGGTTCGGCGCCTTGCCCGGGCGGTTCGGTCGGGTCTTCGGCCGGAGACGGGGTGTCGGGGATCGTTTCGGTGTGGCCCTTCACGTCGATCATTGTCAGCCGGCTGCGGCCGGCGTTCTTGGACAGGTAAAGCGCGCGATCCGCCTCGGTCAGCAGCGTCTCGGCGTCCCTTTCATGGGGCGGCGGGCATTGCAGCACAGCGCCCAGCGACGCTGACACCGCGCAGGGCTGACCCTCGAAAAAGATCGGTTCTGCCAGTCTTTCGAGCAAGCTCAGCCCGATACGGCGGATCGGCCCGAAATCGGCAAGGCCGTGCAGAAGGATGACGAATTCATCCCCGCCGACCCGCGCAACCAGATCGTGATGCCGCACGGTTTCGCGCAGCACCCGGGCCACCACGCTGAGCACATGGTCGCCGGCGGCATGGCCAAGGGTGTCGTTCACGGCCTTGAAATGGTCGAGGTCCATCTGCATCAGGCCAAACGCCCGGCCCGAGGCAGTTTGCAGCGCCATCGCCCGTTCCAGCGCGCGACGGTTGCCCAGCCCGGTCAGCGCATCGGTCAATGCCTGCGCCTCGGCCTCTTGCTTGGCGCCGCGCAGCGCGTGATTGGTCCGGTCCAGTTCGGCCATCACCGCGTTCTTCGCCTCCAGCAGATAGAGCAGTTCGATGGCCAGGTCGGTGGCGGCGAAGTCGGTATCGCTAAGGCCGTGATCGCGCACCGCGTCATGCACGCCATAGCCGAAGGACAGGTTGATCAGCACCCCGTTGCCTGTTGCCAGTGGCACCGCCACGCCCTTGAAGCCGGTTGCCGGCGGTCCGGTGACGCTCAGCCGGATGCGGTTCGCCCGCACGAGATCGTCCGCATCGCGAATTTCCACGGGGCGACGCAGATGGAAGACGCTGGTCAGGCTTGCGCCGATAAAGGGTCGGCGGATGATCTTGTGCAGTGTCGGTCCGGCCGCCCTGATCCGGCATGATCCGTCCAGCCAGAGAAACATCGGCATCAGCACCCCAACCGCCGGCGCTTCCAGCGCCAGCGGAATTGCGGGCGGCGGCAAGGCGCGGTTCATGCCTCCGCGACCCCGGCCAGATCGAATTGCCGGCCGTCATGGAAGGCTGGATCATGCACCTCGATCTCGATGCTTTCATCGACCAGGCCCGGATTGCGGCGGTCCGTACGGCCGGCGCCCGAGGCAGGGGTTGCGCCGCGGTGCTCGGCCACGGTCAGGGCGCCGTAGTCGTCGGCCAGCGCCCGAAGCACGCCCAGCATGACATGGCCGAATCCCGGTGGGCAGGACAGGATTGTCAGGTTGAACCGGCCCGGCGCGGTTTCTTCGGTCAACAGTTCGGGCAGCAAGAGTTCCGGCACCGCCAGCCTGGTCCTGCCCGGCAGATCGTCAAGCGAATGCAGGAAATCGGTAAAGCTGACCCCGCCGAAGCGCAGCAGCCGGCGCAGCGCGGCGACACGGGGATTGGAGACAAGGTAGGTGCCCAGATCTTCCAGCAGCGATGCGCGCGGCCGGTCCAGCAGGGCCGAGGCGCTGTCCAGTATCGCCTCGGTCAGGTGCGGGTCATAGGTCTGCATCGCTTCGAACCCTTCGCAGCCCAGGTCCTGCGCCAGCCCGGCATGACGACTGATCCGGTCCCATGCCGCTGCGCCAAACGCATCGGAGAGGAACGCCTGGATCGCCTTGTTGATCAAACCGTGCATGATCGCCCCGCTTCTGTTCCGTAGGATGCTAGGGCGCCGGGGTTAAGGAAAGCCGAACGGCGGATCAGTCAGCGGCAAGCCCGAAGAGCGCAGGAATATGCCCGATATCGGGCCTGACGACATCGGCGAGGGGTGCAAGGTCATCGGCGCCGGCGACGCCTGTCAGCACGGCGAGCGTGGCCATCCCGGCTGCCCGCCCGGCGATCAGGTCATGGGTGCTGTCGCCGACCATCAGAACCTGCGCCGGCGCCAGACCGCATGCCGAGGCAAAGGCGGTCAGCATGCCCGCTTCTGGCTTGGCGCCGAAGCCGGAGTCGAAGCCGGCAACGAAGCTGAACAGGTCCAGCACCTCTGCCAGATGGCTGCGCGCGACCGCCTCGTGGTCATTCGTCGCCACGCCCAACCGGTAGCCCGCTGCGCTCAGCCGGGTCAGAAGCGGCCGCAGCGGCACCGGCGGCACCGGCACGACCGCCTCCGCGGCGCGCGCTATCGCGGCCTCCAGCGCCGTCACGTCGCGCTGTCCGGGCGGCATATGGGGCGCGATCAGCATGGCGACCTCACGGCCGGTGCCGGCGATTGCCGGGCTTTCGGGAAAAAAGCGCGCGTTTGCCTGATCGAAACCGATTGCCCGCGCGATGGCGCGTTGCCGGCCTTGGTCGCCATCGGCAAGGCTGCCCAGCATCGTGGCGGCCCAGGGGCTCCATGTCGCCTGGAAATCGAACAGGGTGCCGTCCTTGTCGAAGAGGATGGCGCCTAGCGCGGGCAACGGCCTGTCGGTTGTCATCGCCTGTTCGTCCCCGCTCATGTCCAGTGCCACTGATCGCCGCCTGGCAGTGCCGCGCGCGCCTGGGCGGGCTGGTCAGGCGACACCTCGAGCGCCGCGCAACAGGCCAGAAGTTGCGCCTCGTCAGCCATAAGATAGTCCAGCACCGCCAGCATGAACGCCGGCTCCGTCGCATCGCGCCGAAGGGTTGCGGAACTGGCGCCGGTTGCGCCCAAAAACCCGGTCAGTCGGCCGGAATCCGCCGCCAG
This sequence comes from Paracoccaceae bacterium, assembly GCA_007120685.1. Taxonomy (GTDB): domain Bacteria; phylum Pseudomonadota; class Alphaproteobacteria; order Rhodobacterales; family Rhodobacteraceae; genus Pararhodobacter. The sequence goes on from SKNG01000192.1 coordinate 3,210, forward strand.
CCAGGCAAGTACCTGAATGGCAAACACTTCCGCTTCTTCCCGTGACAGCATTGCGTCTCCTGTCTGGCCTGTCCTGCCCGGCCCAGGCCTCACCTCTCCGATCCGTTAAGACCCCGGCAAGGAATCGTTAACCATAGGGCGTTACCTTCATGTCAGGTTAACGGTGATGCACGCCCGTTCATGGCGCCATCGCGCGCAGCCAGTTATCGGGGTATCGCTTCCATGTCCGGCAAGATACTGATCGTCGACGATCTCGCTACCAACCGGATCATTGTCAAGGCGCAGCTTACGGCGGCGTTTCATGAATGCCTGCAGGCTGCCGATGGCCGCAGCGCGCTTCGGATCGCGCGGCAGGAACGTCCGGCGGCGATTCTGCTTGATGTCATGCTGCCGGATATCTCGGGGATCGAGGTGTGCCGGCTCTTGCGCGCGGATCCGGCGACGCAGGACATTCCGGTGGTGATGATCACGGCCTCGGGCGACCGCGCCATGCGGCTGGCCGCGCTCGCCGCCGGGGCCGACGATTATCTGTCCAAGCCGCTGAACAGCGTCATCCTGCTGGCGCGGATCCGCAGCCTGCTGCGCGCGCGTGAGGCCGAGACCGAGCTGCGCTTGCGCGCCGATACCTGCCGCGCGCTGGGCTTCAACGAGGCGAGCGAGGAATATCAGGTCCCCGGGCGTATCGGCCTGATCGCCGCCGACCCTTCGGTGGCGATCGCCTGGCGTATGGCGCTGGCCCCGCACACCCGCCACCGCATGCAGGTACTGAGCCCGTCCGTGGCACTGGCAGAGACCGCGGGCCGCGATGCGAAAAATCCGCCGCAGGATCTGTATATGATTGCCGCCGATGGGCGCGACCCCGGCTGCGGGCCGCGCCTGGTGGCCGACCTGCGCGCCCGCCCGGCCAGCCGCTACAGCGCGATTGCGCTGGTGCTGCCGGAAATCGGGTCAGAAACCGCGGCCGACGCGCTGGATATCGGCGCCAATGATCTGCTGCCGCTGCAGTTCGACCCGCAGGAGACCGCCTTGCGGCTGGACATGCAACTCCGCCGAAAACGCCGGTCCGACCGGTTGCGACGGGCGGTGAGCGAGGGGTTGGAGATGGCGGTGATCGACCCGTTGACCGGTCTGCATAACCGCCGCTACGCGCTGGCGCATCTGGAGCGGATCGCCCGGCATGCGGCGGCGGCGGGGCACAGTTTCGCGGTCATGGTGCTGGACCTGGACCGCTTCAAGACCATTAACGACCGGCATGGCCATGATGCCGGCGATGCGGTGCTGCGCGAGGTGGCGGCCCGGTTGCGCGGCGCGCTGCGGGGGTCGGACCTGCTGGCGCGGATCGGGGGCGAGGAGTTTCTGGTGGTGCTACAGGACGTGGCGCTACCGGCGGCGCGTGACATTGCGCAGCGGCTTTGTGCCACGGTCGGGGGCCGGCCGATCCTGCTGGACGGGGGCAGCAAGGCCGAGCATGTGACGATTTCGGTGGGGCTGGCGATGGGCGAGACGGTGCAGGGGCAGGCCACTCTGCGCCAGGCCATCGCCTATCCCGGACAGGACAGCGCCGACAGCGCGCTGCCGCTGCTGAAACAGGCCGATAACGCGCTGCTGGCGGCCAAGGCGGGTGGGCGCAACCAGGTGACGATATCGGCCGGGGCGGCGTGAGGGCCAAGCGCCGGCCGATACCGATGGGCAAAGGCGCTGGTCCGGCGCGCCCGGTCACCCTTTTCCAAGGGGGGCTTCGCGGGCAGTAGCGCCCGCGTTCCCGGTCAGTGGGTCACGAACAGCGTGCCGGGCAGGTCGCACAGTCTTTCGGCGCCGTGTTCGGTGATGGCGATGCTCTCGGTGATCTCGATCCCGCCGTCATCCAGCCAGAGCGCGGGCATGAAGTGGAACACCATGCCCGGTTGCAGCACCGTCATGTCGCCGGCGCGCAGGGACATGGTGCGCTCGCCCCAGTCCGGCGGGTAGCTGAGCCCGATGGAATAGCCGCAGCGGCTGTCCTTCAGGAAGCCGCGCGCGTTCAGGGCTTCGTTGAAGGCTCGCGCGATGTCATCGCAGGTGTTGCCCGGGTGCGCCTGGGCCAGGGCGGCCTCGGTCCCGGCCTGAACCGCCGCTTCCGCGCGGCGATACCGCTCGGTCGGCTCGCCGAAGAAAAGCGTGCGCGACAGCGGGCAGTGATAGCGCCTGTAGAC
>SKNG01000462.1 GCA_007120685.1 Paracoccaceae bacterium
CCCGTCCGGGCCAGCGCGGCCTGGAACAGCTGGCCGATCAGCTGCATGGCGAAATCCTTGAAGGCCAGCGTGGGGCCGTGGAAAAGCTCCAGCAGGAAATGCCCCGGTGCCAGTTGCTTCAGCGGCGCGCGGGCGGCATGGCCGAAACCGGCATAGGCGGTGTCGATCAGGCGGCGGAATTCGGCATCCCCGAAGCTGTCGCCCACGAAAGGCCGCATGACGCGAAACGCCACCTCCTCATAGGTCAGCCCGGCCAGCGCAGCGATTTCGGCTTGCGGCATCCGCGGCACCTCGGCCGGCACATAAAGGCCGCCATCGCGCGCCAGCCCGGTCAGCATCGTCTGGCCGAAATCCAGAACCGGCGCCGCGCCGCGGGTGGAGATGTAGTTCATGGCCTGGTCCTTACGCGCTGGCTTCCCGCCTGATACGCCACATCAGAAAGACTGTCATCCCCGCCCAGACAAGCGCCAGCGCGAACCAGGTTATGGCGTATTCCAGATGATCGTTGCGAATGCCCTCCACGCCCACCGGCACCGGGCGCAACCCTGGCGGCGGCGGGGTCTCGGTGCGGGCGACGATCAGCACCGGCTCGGCATCCAGATGCGCGGCCATCGGTTCGACCGCGCGCGAGAACCACAACCCCCGGTCCAGGTCCGGCTCCGGGGTGAACCGGTCGGCATCGCGCGGCCAGTGCAGGTTGCCACGCACCGTCACCACCCCGCTTTCCCCGTCAAACCCCGCCCGCGCGGCATCCGGCAGGAACCCCCGGTCCACCAACACGCGCCGTCCCTCGCCGGTCTGAAACACCCCGATCACATGCACCCCGGTCCCCGCGCCGCGCTGACTGGCCAGCACCGCCACCGCCTCGCCGGTGAACCGCCCCTCGGCCTGCACCGGCAGATACCGGTCACGCCCGGCCTCCGGCGCCGCCGGCAGCGCCACCGGCGGGGCGACAATCTGCGCCGCGATCTCGGCGATGATCGTCTGCTTCTCGTCCAGCCGCGACAGTTGCCAGAACCCCAGACCGGCCAGCACCGCCACCCCGGCCACCCCCAGCACCAGCGGCCCCAGAAGACGCATCACGCTACCGGCCATCTTTGCTCTCGAAATATCCTCGGGGGGAGTCGCCGGAACGGCGACGGGGGGCAGAAAGCCCCCCGCCACGCTGACCGCAGGCGCAGCGCCTCAGGCGCGCGGGCCGGTGCCCTATTGCCCCCATACATAGATTGAGGCGAAGAGGAACAGCCAGACCACATCGACGAAATGCCAGTACCAGGCCGCGGCCTCCAGCCCGACATGGCGCTCCGGCGTGAAATGGCCGGCGCGCGCACGCAGATAGCAGACGAACAGGAAGATCGTGCCGATGATGACATGGGCGCCGTGAAAGCCTGTCGCCATGAAGAAATTGGCGCCATAGATATTGCCGGCAAAGCCGAAACCGGCATGGGTGTATTCATAGGCCTGCAGGAAGGTGAAGATCACCCCCAGCACCACGGCGATCAGCAGGCCGGTCTGCAGGTCCTTGCGGTTGTTCTCATGCACGATGGCATGATGCGCCCAGGTCGCCGCGCAGCCCGAAAGCAGCAGCACCAGCGTATTGATCAGCGGCAGATGCCAGGGGTCGAAGGTTTCCACCCCCAACGGCGGCCAGACGCCGTCGATCGCCGGGCTCAGCCCCTCGGGGTGCATCGGGTAGAGCGCGTGCTTGAAGAAGGACCAGAACCAGGCCGCGAAGAACATCACCTCGGAGATGATGAACAGGATGAACCCGTAGCGCAGGCCCAGCACCACCACCGGCGTATGGTCGCCGGTGTGGCTTTCCACCACGATATCGGCCCACCAGGCGTAGCTGACATAAAGCACGGCGGCGAGGCCCATCAGGAACAGCCAGGGCCCCATGTCCTGCATCCAGAAAACGGCACCGACCAGCATGACAAAGCCGCCGACCGCACCCAGGAATGGCCATATCGAGGGCGGGAGAATGTGATAATCGTGGTTCTTTTCATGCGCCATGGCGTCGTGTTCCCTCAGATGTCCCGTCGTTCTTGCCGCTTCTGGCGGCTTTCTTGTCTTTCAGGCGGCGCGGCACGCAGGGTCTGCGCCGAAATTGTCTGCGGTCATTGCGCCGCGGGCGCGGGCGCGTTATCGCGCGTCTGCAGCGCCGCCAGGTCCTCGCGCAGGGGCGAGGGATGGAAGGTGTAGGACAGCGTGATCGTATGCGTGTCGCGCGCCTCGCGGTCGTCCAGCATGTCCGGATCGACATAGAAGGTGACCGGCATCAGCACCCGCTCGCCCGGCATCAAGAGCTGGTATTCGAAGCAGAAGCAGTCGATCTTGGTGAAGTAGAGCCCGGATTCGTAAGGCGTCACGTTATAGCTGGCGGTGCCGGCCACGGGTTCGTCGGTGGGGTTGTAGGCCTCGTAAAAGGCCATGCCGACCTCGCCCAGCCGGATTTCCATCGTGCGCTCCACCGGCCGGAATTCCCACGGAAAGCCGCGGGCGCGCGAGGCGTCGAAGCGGATGCGCACGGTTTCGTCCAGCACCCGGTCGGAACCGGCACCAACCTGCGTGGTGCCGCCATAGCCCGTCACCCGGCAGAAAAGGTCGTAAAGCGGCACCGCCGCCCAGCCCATGCCCGCCATGACGACCACCACCGCCGTTGCCTGCACGGTGGTCCGCTGGATGCCGGTCAGGTTGCGCCAGAAGGCAGGCATCACTCTCTCCTCAGGTCCGGGTTCACCGCCGGGTCCAGCGCCGGTCGGTAGGTGTGGTCGAAGGCCTCGATCATGCCGCCGCCGGAGACCTTGGCGATGGTCAACGCGAAGACCAGCACGATGAAGGCCGCCAGCGTCAGGGCGACGCCCAGATTGCGGCCGAAGCGGCGGTGGTGAAGCTCGTGTTCGCGGGAAATGCTCATGCGCCCCCCCAGAGGGTGAATTGCGCCCTCAACAACCCGGCCCAGGGCGTGGCCTCGGCCAGCAGGGCGGCGAAATGACCGAAGAGATAGAGAAGCGAGAAGCGGAAGAAGCGTTTCTCGGCGCGGTAGCTGTCCAGTCCCGCGGCCTCTTCCCCGCGCCGCCACAAGCCGACGGCGCCCCAGGCGAAGACCGAATTCAGCGCCAGCGCCACGGCCAGATAGACCGGCCCGCCGATGGACGTGAAGCCCACCCACAGCGCCACCGGCACCAGCGCCAGCGTATAGGCCAGGATCTGCGCGCGGGTCACACGGCGGCCATGGGTGACGGTCAGCATGGGGACGCCGGCCTTGCCGTAGTCATCCTTCATGAACAGCGCGAGCGCCCAGAAATGCGGCGGCGTCCACATGAAGATCAGGGCGAACATCAGCACCGCCTCGATGCCCACATGCCCGGTCGCCACCACCCAGCCGATCATCGGCGGGAAGGCCCCGGCCGCGCCGCCGATGACGATGTTCTGCGGCGTCGAGCGTTTCAGCCAGATCGAGTAGATCACTGCGTAGAAGAAGATGGTGAAGGCCAGCAGCCCCGCCGCCAGCCAGTTCGCCGCCAGCCCCAGCATCAGCACCGAGATCAGCGACAGGCCCAGCCCCAGCCCCAGCGCCTCGCCCGGGGTGACACGCCCGGACGGCACCGGGCGGCGCGCGGTGCGGCGCATCACCCGGTCGATATCGGCATCCCACCACATGTTCAGCGCGCCCGAAGCGCCGGCGCCGAGCGCGATGAAGATAATCGAGGCCAGCGCCTCTACCGGGTGCAGCGAGACCGGCGCCACCAGCAGCCCCACCAGCGCGGTGAACACCACCAGCGACATCACGCGCGGCTTCAGCAACTGCACATAGTCGCCAAAGCCTGCTTCCGGCTCGCTGTCCCGTATGTCCAGTTCCGCGCGAATATCGGTCATTCCGTCCCTCCCGCGCTGCCCGAGCCGCCGGCACTTGGCCTGCGCGCACCCGGTCAGGGCGCGTCAGTCCTCGGCGTGCTCACGGGCGGCCAGTTCCACCGCACTGCGAATCCGGTCATAGCCCGGGGCCAGTGCCAGGTTCTGCGCCCCCTGCGATTCCAGCCAGGCGATATAGGCTTCCTCGCTGACCGCATGCACGGTGATCGGCATGTAGGCATGGGCCTGACCGCAAAGCTCGGAACACTGGCCGAAATAGATGCCTTCCTCGTCGACATTGAACCACAGTTCGGCCAGCCGCCCCGGTACGCCGTCCTGCTTCACGCCAAAGGCCGGGATCGTCCAGGAATGGATCACATCCGACGCCGTGACCTGCATCACGATATCGCGCCCCACCGGCACCACCACCGCCGTGTCGGTGGCCAGCAGGTAATGGCGGTCCTCATAGCCGTGCTCGGCCAGTTCGTCGCGCTCCAGCATGAAGGACAGGAACTCGACGTCGTGATCGACATACTCGTAGCCCCAATGCCACTGATAGCCGGTTACCTTTATGGTCACCTCGGCCTCGGGCATGATCTGCTGGCGGAACAGCGCCGGCACGGTGAAGGACCCGATGACGATCAGGATCAGGATCGGCGCCAGCGTCCAGGCCACTTCCAGCGGCGAATTATGCGTGAACCGCGCCGGGGTCGGGTTTGCGCTGCGGTTGTGGAAGACGATCACCCACAAGAGCAGCGCCATCACCAGAAGCGAGATCGGCACGATGATGATCAGCAGCATGTTGTCCAGCCACACCACCTCTTCCATCAGCGAGGTGGCCGGCGTCTGCAGCGTGGTGCCGCCGGGTTCGGGCGCGCCGCGCACCTCCAGCCCCTGCATGGCCGGGGCCACCTCGGCCACCGCCGGACCGGCCGTCGACAGCGCGGCGACAGCGCCGAGAAAGGCACCAAAGGCTGCGCCAAGCCGGCGCGTTCCGGGGCGAAGACTGTCCGGATGATGCTGCATCATGTGTTCCCGTTCGTGGCGCGGCGCTTTGGGCCGTCGTTTTTGTCAACACCGGCTTTCAGCCTTGTCAGCCAAACCTGACAGGCCAGAAAAACAGTGGTTTCCCTCACTTCTAAAACCATATTAGCATCGGCAGGACAAGCCAAACCGACGCGTCACATTGACACTGAGTGATCCTGATCAACGACAGCCCTTTCGCCCCCTGCCCGGCCCGGAGAACCCATGACCGCCTTACCTGCCACGGCCCCTTCGACCGATCCCTTTCGCCCGTTCGAGACCGCATTCGACCGCGACGCCGCGCTGGCCTTGCTGTGCGACACGCTGATCGGCGCCGATGACGGCGAGATCTTCGTCGAGCGTCGACGCTCGGAATCGCTGGTGCTGGATGACGGGCGCATCCGCTCGGCCGGGTTTGATTCGGCCGAAGGCTTCGGGCTGCGCGCGGTGCGGGACGGGGTCACGGGCTACGCGCATTCCACCCATATGACCGAGGCCGCGCTGAAACGCG
>SKNG01000123.1 GCA_007120685.1 Paracoccaceae bacterium
CGCGCCCGCCGGACCGGCGGCGGGCCGGGGCTGAACAGATATGGAACATGCGGCTTGGAAGCGGCGCCGCGATGCGCTAGGTTTTCAGGCAGGGCAACAGGGGCAGATGCGGCCATGAAGCAGGGATCGGGGCTGGCCAGCCGGGCGATGGCGGCGGCGGGCGAGGCGCGCTCGGCGCGCTACATGGCCGGGCTGAACCCGCCGCAGCGCGAAGCGGTGGAGACGCTGGAGGGCGCCGTTTTGATGCTGGCCGGCGCCGGCACCGGCAAGACCCGCGCCCTGACCGCCCGGATCGCCCATATGCTGGCCACAGGCACGGCGCGGTCCAACGAGATTCTGGCCGTGACCTTTACCAACAAGGCCGCGCGCGAGATGAAGCTGCGGCTGGGTGGACTTCTGGGCGAGCAGGTGGAGGGGATGCCATGGCTGGGCACCTTCCACGCCATCGGGGTGAAGCTGTTGCGCCGGCATGCGGAACTGGTGGGGTTGAAGCCCAGCTTCACCATCCTGGATACCGATGACCAGTTGCGGTTGATCAAGCAGGTGCTGTCCGCCTTCAACCTGGATGAAAAGCGCTGGCCGCCCCGCGCCATGGCCGGGCTGATCGACAGCTGGAAGAACCGTGCCTGGCGGCCTGATACCGTGCCTGCCAGCGAGGCGCATGCTTTCGATAACCGCGGCACCGAGATTTACGCCGCCTATCAGGAGCGGCTGAAGACTCTCAACGCCGTCGATTTCGGCGATCTGCTGCTGCATCCGGTGACGATATTTCAGGCAAACCCGGATGTGCTGGCCCAGTACCACCGCTGGCTGCGCTTCATTCTGGTGGACGAATATCAGGACACCAATGTCGCGCAATATCTGTTCCTGCGGCTCTTGGCGCAGGGCCATGGCAATATCTGTTGCGTGGGCGATGACGACCAGTCGATCTATGGCTGGCGCGGGGCCGAGGTGGGCAATATCCTGCGCTTCGAGCGGGATTTTCCGGGCGCTGCCGTGATCCGACTGGAACAGAACTACCGCTCGACCCCGCATATCCTGGCCGCCGCCGGTGCCGTGATCGCCGCCAATCAGGGCCGGCTGGGCAAGACGCTGTGGACCGAATTGCCGGAGGGCGAGAAGCTGCGGCTGATCGGCCATTGGGATGGCGAGGAAGAGGCGCGCTGGGTGGGCGATGAGATCGAGGCGCTGGAGCGGGGCACGCGGCTGGGCGAGCCGGTCTCGCGCAACGCCATCGCCATTCTGGTGCGTGCCGGCCATCAGATGCGGGCCTTCGAGGATCGGTTCCTGACCATCGGCCTGCCCTATCGCGTGATCGGCGGGCCGCGGTTTTATGAGCGGCAGGAGATCAGGGACGCGATGGCCTATTTCCGCCTCGCGGTCAGCCCGGCCGATGATCTGGCCTTCGAGCGGGTGGTGAACGTGCCGCGCCGGGGCATCGGCGACAAGGCCTTGCAGACCGTGCAGCGGGCGGCGCGCGAGGCAGGCGTGCCGCTGATGCAGGGCGCCGCGCTGGCGCTGCGCGACGGGTTGATGAAGGGCAAGGCGGCCGGGGGCTTGCGCGGTTTCATCGAGGAGGCGGCGCGCTGGCATGAGGCGGTGCGCGCGGGCGTGAACCATGTCGAACTGGCCGGGCGGATGCTGGACGAGTCAGGCTATACCGCCATGTGGCAGGCCGAGCGCACGCCTGAGGCCGAGGGGCGGCTGGAGAACCTGAAGGAACTGCTGAAGGCGCTGGAGGAATTCGACAACCTGCAGGGGTTTCTGGAGCATGTCGCGCTGATCATGGACAATGAAAGCGAGGATGCGGCCGAGAAGGTGACGCTGATGACCTTGCACGCCGCCAAGGGTCTGGAGTTTCCGGTGGTCTTTCTGCCCGGATGGGAGGACGGGCTGTTTCCCAGCCAGCGCAGCATGGACGAGAACGGTTTGAAGGGGTTGGAGGAAGAACGCCGGCTGGCCTATGTCGGCATCACGCGGGCGGAACGGCTTTGCGTCATCTCCTTCGCTGCCAATCGGCGGGTGTTCGGCCAGTGGCAAAGCCAGCTTCCCAGCCGCTTCATTGATGAGCTGCCCGAGGATCATGTCGAGGTGCTGACCCCGCCGGGCCTCTATGGCGGGGGATATGGTGCGGCGGCGCCGCGTCATGGCGGGGCGCGCGGGGCAGGGCGCACCCATGTCGGGGACGAGGTAATCGAGGGCGAGGTCGTGACCGACAGCGGGCTGGAGGCGCGGGCGGCGCGGGCCGATGTCTATGCCTCGCCCGGTTGGCGGCGATTGCAGGCGCATAGCCGGCAGGTGGCGGGCGCCGGGGTGGTGCCGCGCCCGGCAACCCCGCAGGCGCCGGGCGGCGCGGGCGTGGTGTTCCAGCCCGGCGAGCGGGTGATGCACCAGCGTTTCGGGCTGGGCACGGTGCATGCGGTGGATGGCGACAAGCTGGCCGTGGCTTTCGATCGCGTGGGGGAAAAGCACATCATCGCGCGCTTCCTGACCTCGGCCGAGGGGATCGACGACGTACCGTTCTGAGAGCGGATCAAGCTACCCTGTGCGCGCGGGACGCGCCGTGCAAGGCGCGTGACGCGCGTTCGAACGCGCGTCCACCCCACCCAGTGTTGCGGGCGAAACGGGAAGCCAGAAACAAAGAAACGCGACTGCCCAGGGAGGAGGAAGGGCAGCCGCGTCCTTTGTTTGCCCGGCACCCCAGGGAGGAGGAGGGGGGCACCGTGACAATCGGAACCGACACCAGGGAGGAGGAAGGTGCGGTTCCTGCACGAACGGCCCAGGGAGGAGGAGGGGCCTTTCGTTTCGTGTCGGCCAGGCCACAGAGGCCCGAACCGGAATTCTGTTGTCCGCCGGTCAGCCGGGGGACTTTTTCGACGCGGCTTCGTGGGCCAGCCGACTGATCATGCTGCGCGAGAGGCCAAGATCGGCCAGTTGCTGTGTGCTCAGCGCATTCAGTTCAGCATAGGCCGCGTTAAAACTTCTCCAACGATGCCAACGGTCGCGAATGCGATCGACCAACGATCCAAGGCTCAGAGCCTCAACTTCCGCTTCCGTGATCACCCGCTGCGCCATCTTCTGCAACCGTTCCGAGCGCTCTACCGCTTTCACCGCACGATGTCTGTCTCGCGTCTTCACAATGAAGCATATGGTGCGATGCTGCGGCCGCACAATGTTTTTTCGCACAATGCTGCCATGCAGCAAGAACATGGCGACGCTGCGTAAACTTTTCCCGGTTTTCAGGCACTTCGATGAAAATCTGGTCAGGGTAAAAAGCTTACCTTGCGTTACATGATTGCATTCCGAAGGGTATCTCTCGTCGTATTTTCTGCCCTTGGGCCGGGTCTTGGCGCCACGGCGGGGCGATTTGGCGTGTTTCATCTTGCCGGCGCGGAAAAAATGCCCAGCTTTGCCGGCAGGCGGGCAATTTGGCGCCACCGCGCCGCTTCCGGTGGAAAGCCCGGCGGCGAAAGGCCCACGGCAGCAAGAGAAAGGACGCAGATGGCAACGCAGGAAACCCTCAGCCGAGAGGCGGTTCTGGACGCGCTGCGCGGGGTGGCGCTGCCCGATGGCGGCGATCTGGTCTCGCGCGATCTGGTCCGCGCACTGGCCGTGGCCGGCGGGGCGGTTCGTTTCGTAATCGAAACGGACTCGCCCGAGGCCGCAAAGGCATTGGCGCCCGTCCGCGCCCGGGCAGAAGCCGCGGTCGCCGCGCTGGACGGCGTGAGCCAGGTCTCGGTCGCGCTGACCGCGCATGGCCCGCCGCCGTCCTTGGGCAAGGGCGGCGGAAAGGGCGGTGCACCAGCGATGAAGATCGGCCGTCACCCCACCGCCGGGCCGAATGCCGTGCCGGGGGTCAGGCGGATCATCGCCATCGGGTCTGGCAAGGGGGGCGTTGGCAAGTCCACCGTTTCGGCCAATCTGGCCGTGGCCCTGGCGCGCGAGGGCTGGCGGGTGGGGCTCCTGGATGCCGATATCTACGGGCCCAGCCAGCCGCGCATGATGGGGGTGACAAAGCGACCGTCCTCGCCCGATGGCAAGGAGATCATCCCGCCGGTGGCGCATGGGGTGACGATGATTTCCATCGGCCTGCTGCTGCGCGAGGAAGACGAGGCGGTCATCTGGCGCGGCCCGATGCTGATGGGGGCGCTGCAGCAGTTGCTGACCCAGGTGCGCTGGGGCGAATTGGACGCGCTGTTGGTGGACATGCCGCCGGGCACGGGCGACATCCAGCTGACGCTGTGTCAGAAGTTCGATCTGGCCGGTGCCATCGTGGTGTCCACCCCGCAGGACGTGGCGCTGCTGGACGCGCGCAAGGCGCTGAAAGCTTTCGGCACGCTGAAGACCCCGGTTCTGGGGCTGATCGAGAACATGTCGACCTTCATCTGCCCCAAATGCGGGCATGAGGAGCATATTTTCGGCGAAGGCGGCGTGAAGCGCGAGGCGAAGCGGTTGGGGCTGCCCTTTCTGGGCGAATTGCCACTGGCGGTCGAGGTGCGGCTGGCCGGCGATGGCGGCGTGCCGGTGGCCGCAACCGACAGCCCGGTGGCCGATGCCTACCGCCGCATGGCGCGCAGGCTGATCGAAACCTGTGACTGACGGGCGTGCGCTGAAGGGGTCTGGCGGTAGGGGCACGGCACGATCCGCGCCCCTACTTTTTGCAAAGACTCTGGCGAACGGCAGCAAAGCGGGTTTTTCACACGGGTTTTCATGACACCGGATCGCCATGCCGACCCGGCCGCCGGGCAGGCGCCGGGATTTCATGGCACCTGCACCGGCCGGTTGCGGGGGAAGCGCGCGTCTGATCCTCGCATCGGCGCCTCTGGCGGCAGGCGATTCTGGCCACTGCCGCGATTCGTGGCGGTTTACCCCTTTTCCCAGTGACGATTCTTTCGCAAGAATCTGTCTGCAGGGCCTGTCTTCCTGCTTGCATGTGTCACTGATGCCACATGCTGGAAGATATGGCGGGATTTCATGGGAGGGTCCTGATTCACAGCCTTCGACGACATATCGGCTTCTTTCGCGGAAAAGACTACCATATTTAGTCCACTAAAGATCAGAGACTCAATCTATGGATTTGTTTTGGTCACTGGCCCGTGAAGAATCGTTATGCGTAGGCTAATAAAGCTGTTGCGTCCCATGATCTCCCATGGCATCCCTTGTCTCACGGAAGAGCGGTCAACGACAAACGAAACGAGGCAGTTTCATACAGGCACCCCGCTTCTTGCGACAAAGAGATCCGGCGCGCAGGCGAGCAGACATCCCCCCAGGTGGTCTAGCGCAGTCGGGCACCCAGCAATGGGAACAGAGGGCGGCGGTTCGGACAGTGGCAGCAGTCCGGACCGCCGTTTTCCTTTTCGGGCC
>SKNG01000189.1 GCA_007120685.1 Paracoccaceae bacterium
GATGATCGAGGAATCGGGCCTGGCGCTGACCTTCGAGGTGCCGGCGGGTGTCTATGCCAACCAGCCCGAACCGGTGATCGCCAAGGGCCTGGCCTATGGCTTCTTCTCGCGCTCGGACGCGATTACCGAGCAGATGGCCTATGACATGGCCGTTGCGGTATTCGAGGCCGGTGACGGCATGGCGGCGATCTATCCGGGCGGCAACCCGCCGGATGTGCTGGAACTGACGCTGACCTCCTCGACCATTCCGCTGCACGCCGGCGTGGTGCGCTATTTCGTCGAGCGCGGCCACGAGGTGCCTGAGCATCTGATCCCTGAGGAATACGAGGGGTGATCCGGGTTTGATCCCGGCCATGAACCCGATCCTTCCCCGCTGACAACGGCGGGGGCGGTTCCCTTGGCGCTTGAAGCGGGATGATGGCAACCTGAAACACGTTGAGCATTTTTCCTGCCTGCGCCCTGGCGCAGGCAGCCCCCGACCGCCCCCCCGGGCGGGGGCTTCTCCCCCGCCCGCGGTCGGGAACTGCCTGCGCCTGCGAAGGATGTCGCTTTGGCAGGAAACCACGAGACCAAAGCCCGGGCCAACCCGACGGCCGACGCGCATCAAGCCACCGACAGCAGGGACAGCACCGCCATGAGCCAGCAGGGCCAAGCCGAAGAGCCGCGTATCGCCGAGGTCGATGATTCGATCCGGGAAGAGGCGCGCACCGACCGCATGCTGACCGGCTGGCAGGGCTGGCTGTTTGCCGGCATCGCGGTGGGTTTTTCGGTCTTTCACCTCTATACCGCCTTTTTCGGCTCGCTCCCGCACATGCAGCAGCGCGCCCTGCACGGGCTGTTCGGCGCCGTGCTGGCCGTGGCCTTCTATTCGCTGCGCCCCGGTGCCGCGCGCAACCGCACCACGCTGCCCTGGTATGACTGGCTGCTGATTGTCTGCGCGATCCTGCCGATGGGCTATGTGCTGCTCAACTGGCAGGACATGTTCCGCGCGCGGCTGTTCCCGGAAACGCATCACATGGTGCTGACGGTGATGGCCACTTTCGTGTTTCTGGAAACCTGCCGCCGGGTGCTGGGCTGGAGCCTGGTGATCCTGGCCGGGGCGGCGCTGGCCTATGCGATGCTGGGCCATCTGATCCCGGGCACCTGGGGCCACGCGGGCTTCAACGCCACGCGGATGACGGCGCGGCTGTTCATGGCCGACAGCGGCTTCTGGGGGATGCTGCCGGGGCTGTCGGCGACGGTGATTTCCATCTTCATCCTGTTCGGGCTGATCATGATGGGCACCGGCGGCGGGCGGGCCTTCATGAACGCAGCCCTTGTCATCGCCGGCCGGCAGGTGGGGGGCGCGGCGAAGGTCGCCACCGTGGGCTCGTCGCTGATGGGCACGATCTCGGGCTCGGGCATGGCCAACGCGGCCGCCACCGGCTCGCTGACCATCCCGATGATGAAGAACCTCGGCTACCGCCGCCCCTTCGCCGTGGGGGTCGAGGCGACGGCATCCACCGGCGGGCAACTCATGCCGCCGATCATGGGCGCCGGGGCGTTTGTCATGGCCGAGATCGTGGGCATCCCCTATCTGACCATCGTTGTGGCGGCGGTCATCCCGGCGATCCTGTTCTATCTGGGCAATTTCTGGGTCATCCACTATTCCGCCCGCAAGGAGGGTATCGCCCCGGTGCCGGCTGAGCGTATCCCCTCGGCGCGCGCCACCTTCACCTGGCTCTTCTTCCTGCAGCTGGTCATGCCGGTGGCGCTGATGATCTGGTATCTGGTGACCGGCTATTCCATCGCCTATGCCGGCTCGCAAGCGGTGCTGGCCACGCTGATCGTGTTCTTCGTCTTCAACTGGGAAAACAATCTGAAGGAAAAGATCCTGATCTTCCTGGAGATCCTGCGCAAGGCCGGGATCAGCCTGGCGATGATGGCGGTGCTGGCCTTTACCGCGCAGATCATCGTGTCGATGATCTCGGCCACCGGGATCGGGGTGAAGTTCACCGACATGATGGTCACCTTCGGCGGGCAGTCGCTGTTTCTGGTGCTGATCATGGCGATGCTGGCCTGCATCATCCTTGGCATGGGCATGCCGACCACGGCGGCCTATGTGCTGTCGGCCTCGCTGGCCGCACCCGCGCTGATCGCGCTGGAGGTGCCGCCGCTGCACGCGCATCTCTTTGCGTTCTACTTCGCCATCCTCGCCACCATCACCCCGCCCGTCTGCACCGCCATCTATGCCGCCGCAGCGATTGCCGAAATCCCCTGGACGAAGGCAGTGGCCGACACGATGAAACTGGGCTGGGTGGCCTTCACCATCCCCTTCATGTTCGTCTATTCGCCGCAACTGCTGATGGAGGGCAGCGCGCCCGAGATCATCGGCGTGGCGCTGGTCAAGGCGGTGGGGGTGCTGGCGTTGGCCACGGCGACCATCAACTACTTCGCCACGCGGCTGAGCGTGCAGCAGCGGGTCATGGCCTTTGCCGGCGCCGGGCTGCTGATCGCGCCAAGCTGGCAGTTGAACCTGGCCGGGCTGGCGGTGACGGGGCTGGCGCTGGTGCTGAACATGCGCGCGGCGGCTGCGCCGGCGCCGGCGGTCTCGGCCGCGCCGCAGCCCGTGGTGCAGCAGGTGCCCAGGCCGCCGCCGTGACGGCCCCGTGAAAAGGTCGATCAGGGAAAAACCGGCGCGCCCTCGGCGGTGCGGCTTTGCAGGATCGTGTCCGGGTCCGTGCGCGCCAGCACCTGCGAAAAGGTGGTCAGGAAGGCACGCTGGGTCTCGGTCAGCCGGGCGGCGGGGTTGGTGACCAGATAAAGGTCCGCTTCCAGCCGGACCTTGCCGGCCGCCAGCCGCCACAACATGCCGGACTGCACCGCCGGCGCGGCGGCAGGCAGCGGCAGGATTCCCACCCCCAGCCCGACCGAGATCATGCGGATGATCTCGGCGATATCGGTGCTGGTGCCGACGGTGTTTTCGCCCAGGCCGGTGGCGGTGCGCAGGATCAGATAGGGTTCGGGCACGCTGCCCTCGGCCGAACAGGCGAAGTCGATGAAAGGCGTGTGGCGCAGATCCTCCAGCGACACGTCCCGCCGGCCCCAGAGCGGGTGCTCGCGCCCGCAGAAGATGCCGTATTCGGCGCGCAGGATCAGATGGCAGTCCAGCCCCGAATAGGGGCGCAGCATCAGGCAGATGCCGAAGGGCACCACACGGTCCACCACATTGCGCAGGATCTGGCGGCTGGACGCGATGTCGATGCGGAAACTGACGCCGGGGTGGCGCTGGTGCATCAGGCGCAGGGTCTCGTCGAAGACCACGCTGCGCCCGCCGGTGACGGTCTGCACATGCACCTCGCCGGTCAGGCCGGATGTCTGCTGCGCCAGCAGCGCCTCGGCCCTGGCGGCGGCGCGGAACATGCGCGTCGTCTCGGCGAACAGCACCTGGCCCGGGGCGGTCAGCACGAATTGCCGGCTGTTGCGGTTGATCAGCCTCTGCCCGATCTGCCCCTCCAGCCGCTGCAGCGCGGCCGAGACCGAGGGCTGGCTGACCGACAGCCGCCGCGCCGCGCCGGTGATCGAGCCGCTGTCGGCGATGAAATGGAACATCCGCAACAAGCCCCAGTTCGACAGATCGGCGCGCGGCGGCGCGGTCGGTCTGGCGGGGGTCGGCGGCAGGGCAGGGGTGTCGGGCCTGTTCATCCCAGCAGGGTTGACCGCCGGGACGCGCCGGTCAAGCCCTGCCGGCGTGCTTTCGGGCCAGGGCCGTGCACTGCCTGTCGCAGGCGCTTGCCGGCGGCAACGTGACCGCAACGCCACCGGATGCGACACCGTTCCCGGTTGATCGCTTCGGCAGCATCCGGGCGACGCGCCTTCGAAGGCGCGTGTGAACGGGCTTTCGAAAGCCCGTTTTCCAGCGGTTCCCAGGGTCTTCCGGGGAAAGGGATGACCCCGCCCAAGCCTGCCCCCGCGCCGCTTGCGCTGCCGTCTTGCCCTGTCCCTGTGCCTCGCGGCTTGCAGCCGGGATTGCCCCGTCACGGCCGCACCGCCTTATCCCGCCTCCACCGCCTCTTTCAGCGCCTGCTCATAGGCCTTGCCCGGGATCGCGTCCAGCAGGCTGCGGGTATAGGGGTGTTCGGGGTCGGACAGCACCTTGCCCGCCGGCCCGATCTCGACCAGCTTGCCGTGCTGCATGACCATGATCCGGTCGCAGACCTGCGCCGCCACGCGCAGGTCATGGGTGATGAACAGCATCGACAGGTTCAGCCGCGCCTTCAGATCGGCCAGCAGATCCAGCACCTGCGCCTGGATCGACACATCCAGCGCCGACACCGCCTCATCCGCGATCAGGATGTCGGGGTCCAGCGCCAGGGCGCGGGCGATGCCGATACGCTGGCGCTGCCCGCCCGAGAACTCATGCGGAAAGCGGTTCATCGCCGAGGCGTCGAGCCCCACCAGCTCCAGCAATTCGCGCGCCCGCTCGCGTGCCTCGCGGCGTGGGGTGCCATGGGCGATCGGCCCCTCGGTCAGGATGCGGCCGACCCGCGCGCGGGGGTTGAGCGAGGAGAACGGGTCCTGAAAGATCATCTGGATGCGTTTGCGGTTCGACCGCAGCGCCGCGCCCTTCAGTCTGGCCATGTCCATGCCGCCCATTTCGACCGAACCGCCATCGGGCTCGATCAGCCGCACGATGCAGCGCCCGCAGGTGGACTTGCCGGATCCGGATTCGCCCACGATGCCGATGGTCTCGCCGGTGCGCAGGTCGAAGCTGACCTTGTTGACCGCATGCACCACGCGCGGCGCCTTGAACCAGCCGCCGCCGGTGGTGAAGACCTTGTTCAGATCCCGCACCTTCAGGATCACCGGCGCTTCCTCGAAATCCTGTTTCTCGCCCGCGGTGATGCCGGGGATCGCGCGCACCAGCTTCTGCGTATAGGGGTGCGAGGCGCGCAAGAGCACGTCATCGACCGCGCCCTGTTCGACGATCAGGCCCTTTTCCATCACGATCACCCGGTCGGCGATATCGGCCACGACGCCGAAATCATGGGTGATGAAGATGACGCCCATGCCGCGCTTTTGGCGCAACTCCTCGATCAGGGTCAGGATCTGCGCCTGGGTGGTGACGTCCAGCGCCGTGGTGGGTTCATCGGCGATCAGGATCGACGGCTCCAGCGCCAGCGCCATGGCAATCATCACCCGCTGGCGCTGCCCGCCCGAAAGCTGGAAGGGATAGGCGCGGATGGCCTTTTCCGGGTCCGGCAGATGCACCTCGCGCAGAAGCGCCAGCGCGCGGCGGTGGCGTTCGGCGGGGGTGAGCAGGCCATGGGCCTCGAACACTTCGGCGATCTGGGC
>SKNG01000466.1 GCA_007120685.1 Paracoccaceae bacterium
CCTGGCTGTGAAGATGGATCAGCATGCCCCTGCCCCGTCCCGAATGTCCCTCAAGACCAGTCTTGCCATGAAGAGGGCAGATCGCCGAGGGGAAATGTGATCATCCGGGATCGAACAGTTAGGTGGTTGGTACGCGACCACCCACGGCGTGCCGCAGGATATCGAGGCCGCCCGCAATCTGGCGGCGCGCGGGCGCGAGGACAAGAACTACTATTTCGAGTTCGAGAAATGGGCGCTCTCGCTGATCAACGCCCAGCCCCGGAACCTGTCGAAAAAGGGCGCCGACCGGGGCATCGACGGCAATATCTATTTCGGCAAGACCAGCCGCGCCATTGTCAGCGTCAAGGCCGGCGACAATGTCGGCGTGTCGATGATCCGCGACCTGCGCGGCGTCATCGAACGCGAGCGCGCCGATATCGGCATCTTCCTGTCCCTGACCGAGCCGACGAAACCGATGATCAGCGAAGCCGCCGCCGCCGGCCAGTTCACGCTGGATGGCTTCGAGCCCGTGCCGCGCATCCAGATCGTCACCGTGTAACAGGCGCTGGCCCTGCGCGACCGCGCCGTGATCCTGCCCGCCCGGCGCGACGACACCGTCAAGCGGGCGGCGCGCGAGGAAGATCAGGGACGCAAAAGCCGGCTGGACCTGTAACCCCACACGCCCACGCCCCCGCACCCCTGCGCTCACGCAGACACCCCCCAGCGCCCGCAAGGCGTGCGGGTGGGTGGGTGGGGCACGGCTTGCGGGCGCTTTCCCGGTCCCCGGCCGGCGCTGGCACCGCTCAATGAAAATCCCGGCTGGGAAACAGCAGTTTTGCCTGATCCCGCGGGTGCCGGGCGCTGCGCGGCTGGCGTGCGGGGTGGTGCGGCGGCAGATCCTTCGTCGGCACCGGCCGGCGCGCCTCGTCCCCGCGCCCCTCGGTCGGGTCGATCGCCCGCGCCCCGTTGACATGGGCAGGGTTACCCTCGGCCAGCATCGACAGCCGGTCCGACAGATCGGTCACGGTATCGGCGATCAGATGCGTCACCGCCCCCTCGCGCTGCAACCGCCCGCTGACCCGCAACAGCCGCCCGCCGATCACCGCCCGGCGAAAGCGTTCGTACACCTTCGGCCAGACGATGACATTGCACACCCCCGTCTCATCCTCCAGCGTGACGAAGATCACGCCAGAGGCCGTGCCGGGCCGCTGCCGCGTGATCACCAGCCCGCAGACCTCCACCCGCACCGGCGCCGCCGCCAGCGCCCCATGCGCCGTCAACCCCGGCAGATGCGGGCGCAACAGCTCCATCGGATGCGCCCGCAGCGACAGGCGCAGCGCCAGATAATCCTCCACCACCTGCTCGCCCAGCGTCATCTGCGGCAGCGCCGGCGGCGCCTCGCTGATCCCCTCGCCCTCGGCCCCGAAGAGCGGCAGGGGCTTGGGCGCCCGGATCGCCCGCACCGCCCATAGCGCATCGCGCCGATCAAGCCCGATGCAGGTAAACGCATCCCCCTCGGCCAGCCGTTCCAGCGCCGCCGGCGGCACCCCGGCCCGGCGCCACAGGCTTTCCACATCCGGATAGCCATTGCCCCGCGCCGCCACGATCCAGCCCGCGTCCTCTTCCCGCAGCCCCTTGATCTGGCGAAACCCCAGCCGCAGCGCCAGCCGCCCGTCCGGCCGGTGCTCCAGCGTATTGTCCCAGGCGGAATGGTTGACCGAAACCGGCCGCACCTCCACCCCATGCTCGCGCGCATCGCGCACGATCTGGGCGGGCGCGTAAAAGCCCATCGGCTGGGAATTCAAGAGCGCGCAGGCAAAAGCGGCCGGGTGATGGCACTTCATCCAGGCCGAGGCATAGACCAGAAGCGCGAAACTGGCGGCATGGCTTTCGGGGAAACCGTATTCGCCAAAGCCTTCGATCTGCGCGAAACAGGCCTGCGCGAAATCCGGCGCATAACCGCGCTCTGCCATTCCGGCCAGAAACCGGTCACGAAAGGTGCCGATGGTGCCCATCCGCTTGAAGGTGGCGAGCGACCGGCGCAGCCGGTCCGCCTCCTCGGGCGTGAAGCCTGCCGCCACCACGGCGATCTGCATCGCCTGCTCCTGAAACAGCGGCACGCCCAACGTGCGCTCCAGCACCGGGCGCAGGTCGGTCGAGGGCAGGTTGACCGGCTCCTTGCCCTGCCGGCGGTTGATGTAAGGGTGCACCATGCCGCCCTGGATGGGGCCGGGCCGCACGATCGCCACCTCGATCACCAGATCATAGAATTCGCGCGGCCGCATCCGGGGCAGGAAATTCATCTGCGCCCGGCTTTCCACCTGAAAGACGCCGATGGCATCGGCGCGGCACAGCATGTCATAGACCGAAGGGGCCTCACGCGGCAGGCTTTCCAGATCCAGCCGCGGCCCGCCATGCTGCGCGATCAGGTCGAAACACTTGCGGATGCAGGTCAGCATGCCCAGGCTCAGCACATCCACCTTCAATATGCCCAGCGCGTCGATATCGTCCTTGTCCCACTCAATAACCGTGCGCCCCTCCATCGCCGCATTCTCGATGGGGCAAAGCTCGTCCAGCCGCCCCCGGGTGATGACGAAGCCGCCCACATGCTGGGACAGATGGCGCGGAAAGCCCACGATCTCGGCAATCAGCGCCATGGTCTGCTTGAGCCGCCGGTCATCCGGGTTCAGGCCCAGCTCGCGCAGTTGCTCCGGCCCCGGCGGGCGGGCCGACCACCCCCATTGCAACCCGGCGATGGCGGCGATCATGTCCTCCGACAGGCCCATCACGCGCCCCACCTCGCGGATCGCGGCGCGGGTGCGGAAATGGATCACCGTGGCGGTCAGCCCGGCGCGGTGGCGGCCGTATTTTTCATAGATATGCTGGATCACCTCCTCGCGCCGCTCATGCTCGAAATCGACGTCGATATCGGGCGGCTCGCCGCGCGCCTCGGACATGAAACGCTCGAAGACCATGGTGATCGTGTCCGGCGCCACCTCGGTGATGCCCAGCGCATAGCAGATCACCGAATTCGCGGCCGAGCCGCGGCCCTGGCACAGGATGCCCCGGGATCGCGCGAAATCGACGATGTCATGCACCGTCAGGAAATAGGCGGCGAAGCCCAGCGCGCGGATGATGCGCAGCTCCTTTTCCACCTTGGCCAGCGTATCAGGCGGCGTGCCATCGGGGAAGCGGCGGCGCAGGCCCTGCAGGGTCAACCGTTCCAGCCGCTCCTGCGGGGGCTCCTGGCCGGCGATCTCGTCGGGGTATTCGTAGCTCAACTCATCGAGCGAGAAGGTGCAGCGCGCGGCAATCTCCCGCGTGCGGGCGATGGCGGCGGGGTGGGCGCGGAACAGGCGCGCCATCTCCTCGGGCGGGCGCAACCGGCGTTCGGCATGGGGCTGGGCGCGGGTGCCGATGCGGTCGATGGTCAGCCGCTCGCGGATGCAGGTCAGCACATCGGCCAGGCGGCGGCGGCTGGCGTGATGCATCAGCACATCGCCCAGCGCCACCATCGGCGTGCCCGCCCGCGCGGCCAGGGCGGCCAAGGCATCCAGCCGTTCCCCGTCGCCGCCGTCATGGCGCGGCGCGGCGCCGAGGAACACATCGCCGGGAAAGCGGCGCAGCATCGTCCCCAATTCACGGCATACCCGCTCGGGGTCCGGCAGCCGGGCCGCCGCCCTGCCCCGCGCCACCGGCTCTGGCGCGGCCTCCTCCTCTGCCCACCATCCACCTGGCGCCGCCTCGCTCGCGCCCTCTGCCTCGCAAGGCAGGCCGATCAGCACCATCCCCGCGCCCCATTCCTCCAGATCGGCCCGCGTCAGACGGCATTCCCCCTTCCCTGCCCGCCGCTTGCCCAGACTGAGCAGCCGCACCAGCCGCGACCACCCCGCCCGGTCCATCGGCAGCGCCACCCAGTCCAGCGCGCTGTCCTCCAGCACCAGCCGCGCCCCCACAATCAGCCGTGGCAACACCCCCGCCACCGCCAGCCCGCCGCCAGCCCCGCATTCCTGCCGGCTTGACGGGTCCAGCCGGCGCTGCCCGCGCACTGCCACCACGCCCCCCTCATCCGCCGCGCGGCGCATCTCGCGCAACGCCACATGCGCCCGCACCACCCCGGCCACCGAGTTCCGATCCACTACGGCCAGCGCCGCCAACCCCAGTTCCGCCGCCCGCGCCACCAGTTCCTCGGGGTGCGACGCCCCCCGCAGAAAGGTGAAATTCGACATCGCGCAAAGCTCGGCATAGCCCCCTTCATCTTTGCTCTTCAAATATCCCGGGGGGTGAGCCGCGCCAGCGGCGAGGGGGGCAGCGCCCCCCTGCCCCCTCCCCACCCGCGCGCGCCGGCTCATGCGAATTCCCCCTGCACCGCCCATTCCCCCGCCTGCGGCGCATGATAAAGCCACAGCCGCGGCCCCTCCTCCGTCTCCACCCGCCAGTAATCCCGCACCCCGGATCGCCAGGCCGGATCGTCCAGCCACCATTCCGGCGCCAGCCGCTCGGGCCCCGTGGCGGGCAGCACCCGCAACCACCGCCGCCGCCAGCGCAACCGGCCCGGCACGCCCGCGCCCAGCCCCCCCACCGCCACCGGCTCGGGCGCAAACAGCACCAGCGGCCGCGCCGGGCCGGGGACGGGCCAGCCGCCCCGCTCATCGGCCCAGATGGCCGAGACGCGCTGAAAGGACCGTTCGGGAATATGGCTGTCGGCGGGGCGGAAGCGGGTCAGCGCGTCCTCGCCCAGACGCACGGCCAGCCGCGTCAGCAAATCGGCCAGCGCCTCGGAGCCTGTCGCCGTGCCCGCTGCACCCCGTTCGATCGCGCCCAGTTGAACCGGCCCCATCGGCTCGACCTGTGGCGCGCTCAGCCGCAGCGCGTCAAAGCCGAAACCGGCCTCCAGCGCCTCGATTCCGCGCTGGAACAGCGCCGCCATCGCCGCCGGATCGCGCATCGGGCGGGCCAGCAGCACCTCGGTCTCGGCCCGCCCGCCGTCCACGCGGCGCAATTCCAGCCGCAGCCGCCGCGCCCCCTCGGCCCGCGCCTCCAGCCTTTCGCACAACCGCTCCAGCAGCCGCATGAGCCCCGCCATCACATCCGCCACCAGCCCGATGGGTTCCGGCAGGGTCAGCCGCACCGCCGTCGGCGCGGGGGGCGGCAGGGGGGTCACGGGTTCTGCCAGCGCGCCCAGCGCCTGATCCAGCCGCCGCCAGGGGTCCGGCCCGAAACGGCGTGAGAGTGCCGCGCGCGGCGCGCGGGCCAGATCGCCGACCGTCCGCAGCCCCAGCCGCGCCAGCCCGTCGCAGAGCCCCGCATCCAGCCGCAGCGCCGCCAGCGGCAGGGGCGCC
>SKNG01000451.1 GCA_007120685.1 Paracoccaceae bacterium
GCCCGCGCGCGCATCACTGCGCCAGCCCCGCGGCCTCGACCACCGCGCGCCAGCGGGTGGTTTCCTCGGCGATGCGGGCCTCGAATTCGGCCGGCGGCATGCCCACCGGCGCCATGCCCCAGCCGGCCAGCCGCTCCTGCACCTCGGGCATCGCCAGGATCTCGGCCACCTCGGCGTAAAGCCGCTCGATCACCGCATCCGGCGTGCCGCCCGTTGCCGCCAGCGCCATCCAGGCCTCGGCCTGCACACCCGGCAGGCCGCTTTCGGCAAAGGTCGGCACATCGGCGACGACCGGCATGCGCTGGCCCGCAGTCTGGCCCAGCATCACCAGATTGCCCTCTGCCACCTGTGGCAGCACCGCCAGGGGCGGCATCGCGGCCATCTGCACCTCGCCGTTGACCACCGCCTGCACCGCCTCGGGCGACGAGGTGAAGGGGATATGCACGATGTCCGAATCGCTCTCCAGCGCGATCATCTCCATCGCCAGATGCGAGATCGAGCCGACGCCGATGGAGGAATAGTTGAATTCGCCCGGGTTCTCGGCCAGGAGCGCGATCAGTTCCTCCAGCGTGCTGACGCCCAGTTGCGGCGCCACGGCCAGCACGCTGGGCTGCGTGCCCAGAATCGTCACCGGGCGGATATCCGTCGCCGGATCATACATCAGTTCCATCCGCATCGGGTTGACGATCAGCGGCCCGGGGATGGTGACGCCCAGCGTGTAGCCATCGGGTTCTGCCTGGGCCACACCATCGAGCGCGATATTGCCGCCCGCGCCGGGGCGGTTGTCTACCACGAAGGGCTGGCCCAGCCGTTCCTGCAGGTTTTCGGCGATCAGCCGAGCCATCAGGTCCGGTGTCGAGCCCGGGCCGAAGCCCACGGTGATGGTGACAGGGCGCGAAGGCCAGTCATCGGCCATTGCGGCCCCGCCGGCCAGGATGGCGGCAAGGGTCAGGGCTACAAGTTTCTTCATTTTTTCCTCCCGTTATGATGCGTTCTTCAGGTCAATGTAAAATCCGTGATCTTGCCCGGTCGTGCGAAGTCCGGTGGTGCAGCCGACGACAGCGGCTTTCATCATTCCTCTTAATGACAGGGCGTTAGGCAACTTTCTTCATGCGTCCTCGCAAGTGTTAACCGCCTCCGGCGCGCTATCCTGTTCCCGCCCCAGCCAGGCCCCCGCCTGCGCCAGCCGGTCCTGCACCGCACCCGCGCCAACCGCACGCACATCCCCGCCCGTGGCCAGCGCCGCCAGCACGCCCGCCGCCTCGCCCATCACGAAACACCCGCCGGAAACCCGGGCGGCCGAGGCCGCGCGATGGCTCATCGACCCGCAGCGCCCGGCAACCAGAAGGTTCTCCAGCCCCCGCGCCCGCAGCATTGCCAGCGGCAGGTGGTTGAACCCGCGCACATGGGGATAATCCGGCATCTTCCATTCCACCCGTCCCGGCGCATGCACCTCCAGCGGCCAGCCGTTCACGCCGATCGTGTCGTCGAAATCGACGCAGCCCAGCACCTCACCCTCGCTGAGCACATGATCGCCCATCACGCGCCGCGTCTCGCGCACGCCGATCTGGGGCGGCAGGTCCAGCACATAGGCGCGCTCGAACCCCGGCACCTCGCGCAGGAAATCCATGAAGGCGGCGACCTGCCGCCGCCCCTCCACCTCGCCGGCGCTGAACGCATCGGCATCCGAACAATCCGCCGCCCGCCCGGTGCGGTGATCGGCAATCTGGGTCACGTTCAGCCGCCATTCGGTGGGGTTCTTCTGCGGCCGGACGATGGCCCCCTCGCGGGCAAAGCGATGCCGCCCCTCGGCCTGTGCCTTTGCCATCAGGCCGGGGATGGTGGCCCAGGCCGGCCCGGCGCGCGCCGGGTCCACGCCGCCGACGCGGAACATCGAGGTCGGATAAAGCAGATTGCCCTGCGCATCGCCGGTTTCGGTCTCGGCGCCGGCCCAATGCGCCAGGTCGCCATCGCCCGAGGCATCGATGAAGACACTCCCCCGGATCGCCTGCCGCCCCGATTTCGTCTCGACCACCAGCGCCGTGGTCCGCCCGCCATCGCGCAGGCAACCCGCCCCCAGCGCATGAAAGAGCAGATCCACGCCAGAGGCCGCGCAAAGATCATCCGCCGCCATCTTCCAGGCGGCGGTATCATAGGCCTGCGCCATCAGCTTGCCGAACACCACATGCGGCGCGTTCAGCCCACCCAGCCGGTCGATCCGGTCGGTCAGATGCCGGCTGATGCCCTGAACAACGCGCGCGAACCCCCCGAAATGATTGGCATGCAGCCCGCAGAAATTGGTCACCCCGGCAGCGGTGCCCATGCCCCCGGCAAAGCCATAGCGTTCCACCAGCAGAACCCGCGCGCCCGCGCGCCCCGCCGCGCAGGCCGCCGCCAGCCCGGCCGGCCCGCCCCCCAGCACCACCACATCCCATTCCCCGCGCACCGGCAGCACGCGGGCGGGTTCGCTCACCGTTTCGGCCCTTGTCATCGGCATATCCCCCCGCCCCGCACTATAGGCAGCCCATGCGCCGCGACAAGCCGTCCCGTGGCCGCCGGCGGCTCTTCCCTTTTCGCCCGGCGCGTGAAATAGGGACGTGCCAAGTGATCCCCGCCAGCGCAAGGAGCAGGACGCATGCAGATCCGCGAGGCGCTCACCTTCGACGATGTCCTCCTGGTCCCGGCGGCCTCCAGCGTGCTGCCCGCGCAGGCCGATACATCGACATGGGTGACCCGGTCGATCCGCATGAACATCCCGCTTCTGTCCTCGGCCATGGACACGGTGACCGAGGGGCGCATGGCGATCGCCATGGCGCAGGCCGGCGGCATGGGGGTGATCCACCGCAATCTGGATACCGAGGCCCAGGCACGCGAGGTGCGCCGGGTCAAGCGGTTCGAATCCGGCATCGTCTACAACCCCATCACCCTGCGCCCGGACCAGACGCTGGCCGATGCGCGGGCGCTGGCCGAACGCTACAACGTGACCGGCTTTCCGGTGGTCGATGGCGCGGGCCGCGTGGTTGGGATCGTCACCAACCGCGACATGCGTTTTGCCTCGGACGAGCGCACGCCGGTGCATGCGATGATGACCGGCGAGAACCTGGCCATATTGCGCGAGCCCGCTGACCGCGAGGAAGCGCGCAGCCTGATGCAGGCGCGGCGGATCGAGAAGCTGCTGGTCGTCGATGCGGGGGGCAAGCTGACCGGGCTCTTGACGCTGAAGGACACCGAAAAGGCCGTGCTGCACCCGATGGCCTGCAAGGACGAACTGGGCCGGCTGCGGGTGGCGGCGGCTTCTACCGTGGGCGATGCGGGGTTTGAGCGGTCGGCGGCGTTGGTCGATGCCGGGGTCGATCTGCTGGTGATCGATACCGCGCATGGCCATTCGGCGCAGGTGGCCGAGGCGGTGGAGCGGATCAAGAAACTGTCGAATGCGGTGCAGGTGGTAGCGGGCAATGTCGCCACTGCCGAGGCCACAAGGGCGCTGATCGGCGCGGGCGCGGATGCGGTGAAGGTGGGCATCGGCCCGGGGTCGATCTGCACTACGCGGGTGGTGGCGGGCGTGGGCATGCCGCAGCTGACGGCGATCATGGATTCGGTTGGCGCGGCGGGTGATGTGCCGGTCATCGCCGATGGCGGGATCAAGTATTCCGGCGATTTCGCCAAGGCCATCGCGGCGGGGGCGAGTTGCGCCATGGTCGGCAGCGCCATCGCCGGCACGGACGAGGCCCCGGGCGAGGTGATCCTTTACCAGGGCCGCAGCTACAAGACATATCGCGGCATGGGCTCGCTTGGCGCCATGGCGCGCGGCTCGGCCGACCGGTATTTCCAGAAGGACGCGGCCTCAGACAAGCTGGTGCCCGAGGGGATCGAAGGGCAGGTGCCCTACAAGGGGCCGGTGGGCACGGTGATCCATCAGATGGTGGGCGGCCTGCGCGCGGCGATGGGCTACACCGGCTGCGCCACGGTCGACGCGATGCGCAACAATTGCCAGTTCGTCCGCATCACCGGGGCCGGGCTGAAGGAAAGCCATGTCCACGATGTGCAGATCACCCGCGAAAGCCCGAATTACCGGATGGGCTGACCCGGAAAACCGCCCCCTTTCTCTTTGCTCTTCAAATATCCTGGGGGGAGCCCGGCGCCAGCCGGGCGGGGGGCAAAGCCCCCCGGCCACGCCCGCCGCCCGCGCGCCGGCCGATCAGTCCACCCTCGCCGGCACCGGCGCCAGCGCCGCATCCAGCCGAAGCCATTGCCCGAAGCCCAGTTCCGCCTTCCAGCCCGCCGCGCCCTGCATGGTCGCCAGGGCCGATTTGATCACCCCGGCATGGGTGACCACCAGCGCCGGACCGGTGCCCCCTGTGTCCTTATGCTGCGCCGCCTCGCGCAGCGCCGTGCGGGCGCGGACGGCCAGATCGGCCACGCGCTCGCCCCCATGGGGGTTGGCGCTCTCCAGATCATCGGCCCAGGCGTCTAGCTCGGCGCGCGGGATCGCGTCCCACGGGATGCCCTCCCAGGCGCCGAAATCCATCTCGATCAGCCGCGCGTCCACTGCCAGCCCCACATCGCGTGCCGCCGCCAGCGCCCGGGCCAGCCGCAGGCAACGCGACAAGGGCGAGGACAGCACCCGCGAAAACGTCGGCAATTCGCGTTCAAGCTGTGCTGCGCGGGTCTGGAAGCAGGGCGCCAGCCGCAGGTCGCTGCGCCCGTAGCACAGGCCCTCGGCCCCAGCAGGCCTTGTGTGGCGCAAGAGGATCAGGGCCATGCGCGGCTCACCCCGCAGCCCCGCTCAGCCAGGCCAGCACCCCCAGCAGGAAACCGATTTCGGAACATTGCTGCACCCCGCCCAGACAATCGCCCGTATAGCCGCCGATCCGCCGCGTATAGGCCCGGCGCATCAGCCCATGCCCCAGCGCCAGCCCGGCCAGCCCGGCCAGCACCGCCCCGGCGCCCAGCCAGATAGCGCCGGCGCCCGCCACGGCCAGCGCGGTGATCCCCGCCACCCACAGGCTGGCGCCATCCACGCCCTCCTGCACCGGTTTCGCCGTGCCATGGTCGCGCGCATAGACCGCGCCGACGATCGCGCCGACGGCCGAGGCGCGGCTCAGCGCCTGCCCGGCCACCAGCGCGGCCAGCCCCGCCGCGCCGAAGGGCGCCAGCGCCACCAGCGCCGCCACCCGCGCGGCCAGCATCAGCCCCAGCCCGGCCGCGCCATAGGTGCCCAGCCGCGAATCGCGCATGATCTCCAGCACCCGCGCCCGCGTCACCCCGCCGCCCAGCCCGTCGCAGGCATCGGCGAAACCGTCCTCATGGAA
>SKNG01000338.1 GCA_007120685.1 Paracoccaceae bacterium
CGATGCAGCGCGGCGTCGTGGCCGTGCTGGATATCGGCACCTTCAAAGTTGCCTGCCTGATCCTGCGCTTCAACCCGCCGGTGGCCAATGCCGAAAGCGCGGGCGTGGGCACCATGGCCGGGCAGGCCAGCTTCAGGGTGATCGGCGCCGGCACCACCCGCTCGCGCGGGGTGCGCTTCGGCGAGATCGCCGCCATGGCCGAAACCGAACGCGCCGTGCGCACCGCGCTGCAGACCGCGCAGAAGATGGCCAGGCAGCGCGTGGATCATGCGGTGGTCTGCTTTTCCGGCGGGGCGGCGCGGTCCTATGGGCTGGAAGGGGTGGTGGAACTGGACCGCCCGCAATGCACCGAGGCCGATATCGCCCGCGTGCTGGCCGCCTGCGACGTGCCCGACCTGGGGGCGGGGCGCGAGGTGCTGCATGCCCAGCCGGTCAATTTCATGCTGGACCACCGCAACGGCCTGGTCGATCCGCGCGGCCAGACCGGGCGGCACCTGGGCTGCGACATGCACCTGCTGTCGATCGATGCCGATGTCGTGCAGAACCTGGTGCATTGCCTGAAGCGCTGCGATGTCGAGGTCGCCGGGCTGGCCGCCTCCAGCTATGCCGCCGGCCTGTCGGCGCTGGTGGAAGACGAGCAGGAACTGGGCGCGGCCACGATCGACCTGGGCGGGGGTGCGACCGGGGTGTCGATCTTCATCAAGAAACACATGATCTATGCCGATACCGTGCTTCTGGGCGGCGATCAGATCACCGGC
Organism: Paracoccaceae bacterium; assembly: GCA_007120685.1. Lineage (GTDB taxonomy): Bacteria > Pseudomonadota > Alphaproteobacteria > Rhodobacterales > Rhodobacteraceae > Pararhodobacter. The sequence goes on from SKNG01000338.1 coordinate 759, forward strand.
GACATCGCCAAGGGGCTGCAGATTCCCCAAAGCATGGCCGAGCGGATCAAGACCTTCTATGGCGGGGTGCAGGCCACCGGCAAGGATGACCGCGAGATCATCGAGATCGGCGGCGACAGCGGCGACTGGGACAAGGACCGCCGCACCATCACCCGCTCGGAGCTGATCGGCATCATGCGCCCGCGGGTGGAGGAGATCCTGGAAGAGGTGCGCGCGCGGCTGGATGCCGCCGGCTTCGACCACCTGCCCAGCCAGCAGATCGTGCTGACCGGCGGCACCAGCCAGATCCCCGGTCTGGACGGGCTGGCCAGCCGCATCCTGGGCCAGCAGGTCCGCCTGGGCCGGCCGATCCGGGTGCAGGGCCTGCCGCAGGCGGCGACCGGGCCGGCGTTTTCCTCGCTGGTGGGGCTGACGCTTTTTGCCGCCTGCCCGCAGGACGAATGGTGGGATTTCGACATCCCCGCCGACCGCTTCGCCGCGCGCCCGTTAAAGCGCGCCATGAAATGGTTCAGGGACAACTGGTGACAACAAGATGATGTCGACTCGTCAAAAAGCTGCGTGCTGGTACTTTTTTTCGCCGAACTGTGGCGTGCGAATGGTTTTTTTTGATGACGTCCGAATCGCGGCGCGTTAGGATCGGAAAAAAAGAAGCGGATCAGACAGCAAACAACCGGCCGAAGAAGACCGGCCAGCACATTCAGAGTGCTGGATCAGGCGGGCCACATCAGACAGGCGGAACAGGACATGGCACTCACCTTCATCGAAACCGAGAAAAAGGAACTCACCCCGCGCATCACCGTGTTCGGTGTCGGCGGTGCGGGCGGCAATGCGGTCAACAACATGATCGACAAGCAGCTTGCCGGGGTGGAATTCGTGGTCGCCAACACCGATGCGCAGGCCCTGCAGCAGTCGCGCGCACCGGCCCGCATCCAGCTGGGTGTAAAGGTGACAGAGGGGCTGGGCGCCGGGGCGCGGCCGACGGTGGGTGCCAATGCCGCCGAGGAAACGCTGGAAGACATCATCGACCATCTGGCCGGCGCGCATATGTGTTTCATCACCGCCGGCATGGGCGGCGGCACCGGCACCGGCGCGGCGCCGATCATCGCCCAGGCGGCGCGCGAACTGGGCGTGCTGACGGTGGGCGTGGTCACCAAGCCCTTCGCCTTCGAGGGCTCCAAGCGCATGCGTCAGGCAGAGGAAGGCGTCGAGGATCTGCAGAAGGTGGTGGATACGCTGATCATCATCCCCAACCAGAACCTGTTCCGGCTGGCGAATGAAAAGACCACCTTCACCGACGCCTTCGCCATGGCCGATGATGTTCTCTATCAGGGCGTCAAGGGCGTGACCGACCTGATGGTCCGGCCCGGCATGATCAACCTGGACTTCGCCGATGTCCGCGCCGTCATGGACGAGATGGGCAAGGCCATGATGGGCACGGGCGAGGCCGATGGCGAGGATCGCGCCCGCCAGGCGGCCGAAAAGGCCATCGCCAACCCGCTGCTGGACGAGATCAGCCTGCACGGCGCGCGCGGCGTGCTGATCAACATCACCGGCGGCGACGATCTGACGCTGTTCGAACTGGACGAGGCGGCGAACATCATCCGCAAGATGGTGGACGAGGATGCCAATATCATCGTCGGCTCCACGCTTGATCCGGACATGAACGGTCATATCCGCGTATCGGTCGTGGCCACCGGGATCGAGGCGCAGGCCGATGCCCAGACGCTGGAGGTGCCGCGCCGTCGCATCGCCGAGCCCCTGATCCCCGCGCATGCAGCCGGCCACCGCGAGGAAGCCGCCGCGCAGCAGGAACCGGAAGCGCCGGCCGAAGAGCGACCCGCCGCCGCGCAGGGCGAGCCGGTCTTCGAACCCGCGCCGGAGCATTACGCCGAGCCGCCCCAGCATCAGCATGGTTACGGCGCGCATCACGCCCAGGCAGCCCCCCAGGCCGTGGCGGCCCATCCAGACAACCCGGTGCAGGACGAATTCGACCTGGACGCGGTGCTGGACGAGCCTGCGGCTTCGGCCCCTGCCGCGCAACAGCCCGACTGGCAGCGCGAGGCGGCACAGTATGTCGCCCCGCGTCCGCAGGACCCGGCGCAGCGCGGCGCCCCCTCGCCCGAGACGCTGGCACGCCTGCGTGCGGCGGTGGCCAAACAGCCCGAGGCACAGCAGCAGTATCGCGGCTTCACCCCGCAGCCGGTCGAGCGTCCTGCCGCGGCGGCGCCGCAGGCGGAACGGTCGCGTTTCGGGATCGGGTCGCTGATCAGCAAGATGGCCGGTGGCGGCAGCAGCAGCGAATCCGGCTATGGCGGCGCACAGGGAGGTGCTGCGCATCGGATGCAGCCGCCCATGCATGGGCACGATCCCGCGACGGGTCATGAGGATGATCCCTACCAGCGCGAAAACCAGGAACGGATCGAAATCCCCGCCTTCCTGCGGCGGCAGGCCAACTGAACGCCCTGTTGCGTCAGCGACGTGGAACGGAAGAACCGGCGCACGCCGGTTTTTCCATTTCTAAACCATCCATAGCATTGAAATAAAACCGATTTTTCCGTTACACCCTGTCACAAAGAGTGAGTTGCCGCTGCCTGCCCCGGGGCATAGAACACTATGAATTTGTGACAGGTCGGAACGGTATCGCGCCGCTCTTGCCTGGCAGCACCAGAGGGCTTCCTTGCAGACGGCCATGCAGACGACCATCGCAACAAGCGTCCGTTTCGACGGCACCGCCCTGCACTCCGGATTGCCGGTATCCATGACGGTGCATCCTGCGGCAGCGGGCACGGGCATCGTGTTCGACCGCGTGGACCTGGTCCGCGATGCGGTCGACACCCGCATTCCGGTCCGGCCCGAGGCGCTGATCGAGACAGCGCTCTGCACCCGCATCGGCAATCATGCCGGCGTCACCGTGTCGACCATCGAACACGTGATGGCAGCCTTGGCCGGTTGCGGCATCCACAACGCCCTGGTGACCCTGGACGGGCCGGAAGTGCCGATCCTTGACGGCTCTGCTGCGGTCTTCGTTTCGGGTTTCATCGAGGTCGGCATCCGCCGCCTGCCGGCGCCGCTGCGCGCCATCCGCCTGCGCCGCACGGTCGAAGTGCGCGACGGCGATGCCTGGGCGCGGCTGGAGCCCGCGCCGCATCTGTCGATCGCCTTCGAAATCGACTTCCCGGACGCCGCCATCGGGCACCAGCGCAGGGAACTTTGCCTGACAAACGGCGCCTTCGTGCGCGAACTCAGCGACAGCCGTACGTTCTGCCGGCAGGCCGATGTCGAGGCCATGCGCGCCAACGGCCTGGCGCTGGGCGGCAGCTATGAGAATGCGGTGGTGGTGCAGGGCGGCCGGATCCTGACCCCGGGCGGGTTGCGCCACGCCGACGAACCCGTGCGCCACAAGATGCTTGACGCGATGGGCGATCTGGCTGTCGCCGGGGCGCCGATCATCGGCCGCTATGTGGGCTACCGTGCCGGCCACACGCTGACCGGCCGGCTGGTGCGGGCGCTGGTGGCGCAGCCGCTGACGCATGAACGCATCACCGTCAGCCGCGCCGACGCCTATTTCATGCCCGGTGTCGGGGTGCGCGCGCAGGATCTTGCCCGCGCCAGTTGAAAGCAGGCGGCGTATGCGATGCCCGGTTGGGAACCTTGTCCGCAACGCGTTCCCGCTTTCCCGCGCAGGCGCACGCAACCCGGCCCAACAGCACCCTTGGATTTCGCTGCCTGCCGGCGTAAGACAGATCAACAGGCAACCCGTTGGCGGTGCGCAAACCGGCAGGCAGGCGACATGATCGGTGCAAAATCACAATTCCGCGGCATCTTCAGCAAGGCACAGATCATTGTCCTGGCCGTCGCGCTGGGCTTCGGTCTGACGGCTTGTGGCGGCAGGGACCGGCCGGACGCCTCGCTGGAAGGGTTTACCGCCGAACAGATCTTCCGTCGCGGCGAGTTCCTGCTGGAAACCAGCCGTCGCGCCGACCCGGCGCTGCGCCATTTCCGCGAGGTCGAGCGGCTGTATCCGGCCACCGACTGGGCGCGCCGCGCCATCGTCATGCAGGCCTATACCCTGCACCGTGACCGCCAATACGAGGAAGCGCGCGCCGTCGCCCAGCGGTTTCTGGACAACTACCCCGCCGATCAGGACGCCGCCTGGGCCGCCTATATCGTCGCACTGACCTATTACGACCAGATCGAGGACGTGGGCCGCGATCAGGGCGTCACCTTCCAGGCCCTGCGCGGGCTGCGACGGGTGATCGAGGATTATCCGAACACCGAATACGCCCGTTCGGCGGTGCTGAAATTCGATCTGGCCTTCGACCATCTGGCCGCCAAGGAAATGGAGATCGGCCGGTTTTACCTGCGCCGGGGCAACCAGGCGGCGGCGATCAACCGCTTTCGCGCCGTGATCGAGGAATATCAGACCACCACCCACACGCCCGAGGCGCTGCACCGGCTGGTCGAATCCTACCTGCAGCTGGGTCTGCGCGACGAGGCGCAGACGGCCGGCGCAATCCTGGGGCACAACTTCCGCGCCAACC
>SKNG01000262.1 GCA_007120685.1 Paracoccaceae bacterium
CGCGCGAGCCCGGCGCCAGCGCCCAGATGCCCGAGGTCTGGCGCAACCCGGGGCTGATCCACGGGCTGCGCAACCTGATCCAGAACGCGGTCGATTTCGCCCGCGCCGAGGTGCAGATCACTGCCGAATGGGACGCGCAGAACATCCATCTGTGCATTAGCGACGACGGGCCGGGGTTTCCCGCGCATCTGCTGGGACGGATCGGCGAACCCTTCCTGCGCGACCGCCGGGAAGGGATGCGCAGCAGGGGCGGCACCGGCTATCAGGGCATGGGGCTGGGCCTGTTCATCGCCAAGACCCTGCTGGAACGCAGCGGCGCAAGCATCCGGTTTGCCAATCGCGGCGAGGGGCAGACCGGCGGCAGCGGCGCGGTGATCCGTCTGGTCTGGCCACGCCAGGCGATCGAGGCCGACGCCCGGCAGGCGCTGGGCGCCAACCGCCCGGTGGCCGATCCGGAAGGATCATGACAGCAAAGCGCCGCGAAATCCTCACACCGCGAACAGATTAACGCCTTAACCGTGCCTTAACCACTTCTGCGTCAGAGTGTTGACAACTGCTCGCAGAGGTGACCGCACACGCATGGATGCCCAGCCTTTTCTTCTCGCCCTTGTCGTTGTCATCGCAACCGCCCTGACGGTTGTCGGTGTGATGATGCTCATGTCGGCGCTGGAACGGCGCGGCCGCCGCGCCTCTGGGGTGGAGGGGCTGGGCGGCAACCGCATCGATGCGGTGTTCCTGTTCGAGGACGGTGCCCTGGTCGACGCCAACGAACGCGGCGAAACCCTGCTTTCGACCTTGCGTGCAGCCGGGCCGGAGAAACCGCCATGGCTGGCGCTGCATCACTATCTGCGGACAGCGTTCCCGGATCTGGACCGCCAACTCGCCCGGCTGCAGGAGCGGGGCCGGCTGACGCTGCAGGCCGGCGATAGCTCTGGGCTGGAACTGCGCGCCGAATGGCTGATGGGCACGATCCGGCTGACGATCGTCGATGCCGAGGCGGACGAGGCCGGGGTGCTGATCGACCGTTTGAGCCTGCGCGCGATGGACGAAGAGATGGGCATCCTGCGCCGCGTGTGCGATCATGTGCCGGCGCTGGCCTGGCGCGAGGATGCCGAGGGGCGCGTGGTCTGGGCCAACGATGCCTATCTGCGCCGCTGCAGCGGCCTGACCACGGGCGCAGAGGCCGAGCCCCCGGTCGCCTGGCCCCTGCCCGCGCTGTTTCCCGCCGGGCCCGCCGGCTCGGCTCAGCGCATCGCCCTTTCGGCGGGGCAGCCGCACGGGCAGGAAAGCTGGTTCGATGTCAGTCGCCATGCCGACGGGTCTGGGCAGCTGGTCTTCGCGGTCTCGGCCGACGGTGCGCACCGGGCCGAGCAGGCCCGCCGGGAATTCGTGCAGACCCTCAGCAAGACCTTCGCCACCCTGCCCATCGGGCTTGCCGTCTTCGACCGCACGCGGCGATTGCAACTGTTCAATCCGGCGCTGGCGGAACTGACCGGGCTTGAGCCGGAGTTTCTGACCTCGCGGCCCGGGTTGGCCGGTTTCCTGAATCGCCTGCGCGAAAAGCGGGTGCTGCCAGAGCCGCGGGATTACGCCAACTGGTCGCGCCGGCTGCTGGACATCGAAAAAGATGTCGAGACCAGCGAGTTCGAGGAAACCTGGCACCTGCCCAAAGGCCAGACCTACCGGGTCTCGGCCAGCCCGCACCCGGACGGTGCGATGGCCTTCCTGATCGAGGACATCACCTCGGAAGTGCACATGTCCCGCAACATTCGCGCCGAGCTGGAAACCTGCCGCAGCGCGCTGGACGGGTTGCCGACGGCTGTCGCGCTGTTCTCGGCCGACGGGCACCTGATGCAGACCAACGCCGCGTTTTCCCGGCTCTGGTCCTTCGAGGGCGAGGATGCGATCACCGGTGTCAGCCTGGCCGAGGCGCTGTCCAACTGGCGCGACGCGGCGTTGGACAAGACCTTGTGGGACCGGATAGCGGCCCTGAGCCATGAAGCCCGCTCCGGCGAACGGGTGTCAGGCATGATGGAGCTGTCGGATGGCGAGGTGCTGGCGGTCACGGCCTGTGGCAATGGCAACGGAACCCTGATGATCACCTTCGACACAACCGACCCTGTCGTGCAGACCGATCCTGCGCCCCCGCGCTGCCCACCAGGACGCCGAGGCGCAACCGTGATGGACCCGCAAGATGAGCCGTTCTCGTCACGCTTCAGCACGGCCCAGGCCGTCTGGAAGGATTGACGGACGCGCAGGCTCGGCAAAGGGCCTACCGGTCAATCAACGCAAGCAAGGGGGGCGAGGGCCGCATCCTGTGCATTCCCCGCCGGCAACGCCGATCCCTTGTCCATGTCCTTTCCGGCCGAGACTGGCTCGCCCGGATGCCGCATGTCGGGGGAGCGCGTCAGAGCGAGGCGTCGATCCAGCTGGCCAGGGCCGCCTTGGGCGCCGCGCCGACCTTGTTCGATACGATCTTGCCGTCGCGCACCAGAAACAGCGCCGGAATGCCCCGGATCCCCATGGCCGCGGTGACCTGCGGATTCTCGTCGACATTCACCTTGGCGATCTTCACCCGGCCCGCGTATTCGGTCGAAAGCTCTTCCAGCGCCGGCCCGATCTGCTTGCACGGGCCGCACCATTCGGCCCAGAAATCGACGACGACCGGGATGTCGCTGTCGCGCACTTCGGCGTCGAAAGTGGAATCGGTGACGGCTACGATGGGCATGTTCTTCTCCTGAACCGGTTCCGGCCCGCGGGTGCGGCGCCGCTCTGACTTCAGCGACAGGTATGCAAAGCCCTCCATGCGGTCAAGCCTGACCGGCCACGGCACCCCGGTCAGGGCCGCTCATGCCCTGGCGGCCTACTTGTCTGCTTCGGCCTTGACGAAATCTGCATAGACAGGCCGGTCCAGCCGGAACAGGTCCTGGGTGCGCGTATACCAGCCTGCCCCGTGCATCCGCCCCACCAGCCCCAGCTTCGGCGTGTCGATATAGGCGCGCTCGGCATCGATCACATATTCGTCGGCCACATGCACGGCCAGTACCCGGCCGATGACGATGGTCTGATGCGGGCCGGTCACCACGCTGGACAGCGTCACGCATTCCAGCGACACCGGCGCCCCGGCGATGCGCGGCGGGCGGACGTGCTGCGCGGGCGCGCCCTGCAGCCCGGCGAGCGTCATCTCGCTGACCTTTGCCGGGGCGTCGATGCAGGTGATGTTCATCGCCTCGGCCAGATCCTCGGGCACCAGATTGACGACGAATTCGCCGGTATCGAGGATGTTGCGCGCGGTGTCCTTGAAGCCGCGCTCGGGATCGGCAAGCAGCCCCACCACCACCGTCGGCGGCGTGTGGCCCATGGCGTTGAAGAAACTGTAGGGCGCTGCATTCACCACGCCTGCGGGCGACACCGTGGTGATCCAGGCTATGGGGCGCGGCGTCACCGTGGACGCCAGAAGCTTGTAGCTTATCTGCGGTGTCGCCGGATCAAGATCGAATCGCATCTGCTTGGGTCCTCTGCCTTTTCAGCGCTCAACCTCGCCGCCGGGCGCGGCGCATGCAAGCCTGGCGAGCGCACAGACCGTGCGCTGGCTTGCACAGACGCTTGCCGAGGCGCCTGCAGAGGCGTTCATGGCGATCCCGGCTTCATCACCTCGCCGCCCGCCATCTCGGTCAATTCGTTGCGGAACTCGAAGAGTTCGGGAAAGAAGTAGTAGCCGGTTGTCGTGGCCAGATAATCCCTGAAGAAGGTACCGCCGGTACCGCGCGCGCGGATGCCGATCTGGCGGCGCACCATCAGGATATGATTGTGCCGCCACGACTGAAAGCGGCGATCGATCTCGAAGGCGTTCTCGGCAAGCTGGAACAGATCGTGCTGGCGCCAGCGGTCGCGATAGACATCGCGCAGCGTCAGGCCGTGCCGCGCGAAGACGGCAAAGAAGGCGTCGCGCAAGGTGACAGGGTGTTCGCCGATCAGCCCGGGCCAGAGGTTTTCGGTGCGCGCCACATACGCCTCGCCCGCCGTCTGATGCAGGCCGATCATCACCTCGACCTGCCGGAACTGGCGCGACTGCATCCCCGAGGCACCGGTCAGCTCGCCCCGGAATTCGGCGAAATCGGCCGCCGACATGGTTTCCAGCACCGTCCAATGCGCCTCGGCCAGCTTCAGGATCTCGCCGATCCGGCGCAGGAGCCAGTTTGCCTGCGCCAGATCGTCAGCTTCCAGCAGCGCGATGATGCGCTCCAGATCGAAGATCAGGTGCTTGAACCAAAGCTCCAGCACATGATGGACGGTGACGAAAAGATGCTCTTCGGGGTGCGCGGTCACGGGCCGCATGACCGACAGAAGCTTGTCCAGTTGCAGGTGATGGACATAGCCGAACTTCTGTTCGTCCGGCGCTTCGGTCCCCATGCCGATCACCCCTTGCGCGGGCCGGTCGGGTTTTCGCGGCTGTCGATCACCGGGTGGCGCAGGGTGCCGATGCCCTGCACGCCCGCCATGACCACATCGCCCGGCCACATCCATTCCTGCGGATCGCGCCCGGCGCCCACCCCTTCCGGTGTGCCGGTGGCAATGATGTCGCCCGGTTCCAGCGTGATCCCGCGGGACAGATCGGCGATCAGTTCGTCGACCTTGAACAGCATCTTGGCCGTATTCGAGCGCTGCTTTTCCACGCCGTTGACGCTTAGCCAAAGGTCCAGCACCTGCGGATCCGGGATCTCGTCGGCGGTAACGATGCAGGGACCGAAGGGCGCGTAGCTGTCCATGCCCTTGGAGAAGATCCACTGCCCCGCTCGCCGGTTGTCGCGGGCCGAGACATCGATCATCACCGAATAGCCGAAGACATGGCCCAGCGCGTCCTCCCGCGCCACGCGCGACGCGCGGGTGCCGATGATCGCGGCCAGTTCGACCTCCCAGTCAAGCTGCTGGGTCATGTCGCCATCGTGACGGATGGGTTGGTCCGGGCCGATGACGGTGGTGGGGGGCTTGGAAAACACCACCGGCTCTCGCGGCAGGTCGGGCGCGGTGTCCAGTGCCTTGGAGCTTTCCGCCACGTGATCCAGATAGTTCAGCCCGATGCCGAAGATGTTCTTGCGCGGCCGGGGGATCGGGGCCAGCAGCGTGACATTGGCCAGCGCCGTGGCCGTACCGGTGGGAAAGTCGCCATCGCATTCGCCCAGCGCCGCGCGCAGCGCGTCCAGCCCCGGGCGGCCGGCATCGATCAGGCCCAGCATGCTGTCCGCGAAGGCCTCGCCGAAGTTTTCGCCCAGCGCG
>SKNG01000325.1 GCA_007120685.1 Paracoccaceae bacterium
GCGTCAACGTGCCCACGGCGCGTGACGAAGGGGCGGCGGGCGGTCTGGCCATGGCGCTGACCTCGGCGCTGCGCGAATACAAGGGCATCTGGTTCGGCTGGAGCGGGCAGACCTCGGAAAAATTCACCGGCCAGGTGCAACTGGACCGGATCAATGGCGTGACCTCGGCCACCGTCGATCTGCAGAATGACGATTACGAGGAATATTACGCGGGCTATGCCAACCGCACGCTATGGCCACTTTTTCACTACCGCGTCGATCTGGTTGATTACGACCGCGATTTCGATACCGGCTACCGCCGGGTGAACCGCCGGCTGGCGCGCACTGTCGATCCCTTCATCGAGGAAGACGACCTGATCTGGGTGCATGACTATCACATGATCCCGATGGCGGCGGAACTGAAGGCGCTGGGCCGGCGCAACGCGATGGGCTTCTTCCTGCATGTGCCCTGGCCGCCGCGCCAGCTTTTCGTCACCCTGCCGAATCATCGCCAGCTTGCCGAGGCGCTTTTTGCCTATGATCTGATCGGCTTTCAGACCCGCGAATGGCTGGACGCCTTCATCGACTATGTGGTGCATGACGCGGGCGCGGTGCTGGGCAAGGATGGCAGGATTTCCTGCTTTGGCCGCACCGTCCGCGCCGAGGCTTATCCGATCGGCATCGACGCAGAGGAATTCACCGCCATGGCCGAAAGCGAGGCCGGGCGCGCGGCGCGTGACATGCTGACCGGCAGCGCCCGCGACCGCAAGCTTATCATCGGCGCCGACCGGCTGGATTACTCCAAGGGGATAGAGGCGCGCTTTGCAGCCTATGAAGCGCTGCTGGAAGAAAACGAGGATTTTCATCGCCAGGTGGTTTGCGTGCAGATCGCGCCGCCTTCGCGTGAGGATGTGGAAACCTACCAACGCATCCGCGAGACGCTGGACAGTCTGGCGGGCCGGATCAACGGGCGGTTTTCCGATGTCGACTGGACGCCCATGCGCTATGTCAATCGCGGCTACAGCCGGCAGTCGCTGGCGGGGTTCTTCCGGGCCTCGCGCGTGGGGCTGGTCACGCCCTTGCGCGATGGGATGAACCTCGTGGCCAAGGAATATGTCGCCGCCCAGGACCCCGAGGATCCGGGCGTGCTGATCCTGTCGCGCTTTGCCGGCGCCAGCGAGCAGTTGCAGGACGCGCTGCTGGTCAACCCCTTCAGCATCGACGATCTGGCCGAGGCGATGCAGCGCGCCCTGACCATGCCGCTGGCCGAGCGCAAGCGGCGCAACGCCGCCATGCGCGCCGTCATCGACCGCGAGACCGTGGCCTGGTGGCGCGACCGTTTCGTAGCCGATCTGGCCGAGTTGCAAGGCGCCGGGGAAGAGCCCGCAGTGGACTGAGCGCGATACGCCGACGCTTGACGCGCCCAGCCGCGCGTGATCACGCTGCGTCATGCTGCGCGCCAACCGCCCCCATGCCGATCCGACGCTGATGTCGGCCCATGACCGGGTCTATCGCAGTCTGCGCCTGCAGGTCATGCATGGCGATCTGGCGCCGGGCCGGGCGCTGACCCTGCGCGGCATCGGGCGGGAATTCGGCGTTTCGATGACGCCGGCGCGCGAGGCTGTGCAACGGCTGGTGGCGGAGGGCGCGCTGGTCCTGTCGGCCTCGGGCCGGGTGGCGACGCCGGAACTGGGGCAGGACCGGATCGAGGAACTGGCCTCGATCCGCGCGCTTCTGGAGCCGGAACTGGCCAGCCGCGCCCTGCCGCGCGCCCATGCCGCGCTGATCGACCGGATGGAGGCGATCAACAGCGCCATGACCGAGGCGGTGATGAACCGCGACCCGGCGACCTATGTGCGCAGCAATCTGGAATTTCACCGCACGCTTTACCTGCGCGCTCAAAGCCCCGCAATGCTGGCGCTGGTGGAAACTCTATGGCTGCAACTGGGCCCCACAATGCGCGCGCTTTACACCCGCATCCGCCGCAACACGCCGCCGCCGCATCACCGGCTGATCCTGGCGGCGCTGAAGGCGGGTGACAATCCCGGCCTGCGGCTGGCGCTGCGCGCCGATGTCACCCAGGGGCTGCGGCATCTGGTGGTCTGACCGGCGCCGGGATCAGAGGCTCCGGTCCGGCCCCTTGCCGGGGGCAGTGCCCGGGCGCGGCGGCTCGTTCCCGCCATCGGGCTTGCCCATCACCGCGCCCAGCATCATCGCTGCCGCTACCACCGCGCTCAGCCGGGGCCCCAGCACGGCGCGCATCAGCGTCGAACCGGCGCCCCGGTAGAAGGTCGCACGTTCGTCCATCCAGCGCCGCTCGCGCCGGTTAAGCACCGCCACCACGGCCAGCACCACCAGCGCCAGCGCGGCAAAGCCCAGCGCCACCACGCCGGCTGCCAGCACCGGATCGGCCTGGCGCGCCACCCAGATCACCAGCGCCACCACCGCGCAGGCCCAGGCGGTCAGCCCGGCAACCCCGGCCAGCGCGTAAAGCAGAACATTGCGCTGCCGGGCCCGGCCGATGCGCCGCGCATCCGAGGCCGCCAGTCGCAACAGCCCCTCCAGTATCGCGCGCGCCTCGCTCATCGGCGCAGCAGCAGCCCCAGAAAAAAACCTGCCAGCGCCGCCAGGCCCAGTGACTTGAAGGGCTGCGCGCTGACCTGCGCGCGCGCCTCTGCCTCCAGCTTGTGAAGCTGCGCCTGCAATTCGGCGAGCGCCTCCTCGGGCAGCAGTTCGGCGCCTTCGCGCGCCGCTGCCAGCCGGGCGTTGCCAGCGGCCTTCAGCAGCTGTGCCAATTCCCCGATATCGGCGCGGATCCGGTCGATCTGCGCCTCTATCTCTGCCCGGTCCGGGGCCTCGCTCCCGGCCGCGTCGGCCTTGGATGCGCCGCGTGCGGCGCTTTTTCTGGTCGTGCTCATGCAACCCTCCAATCGGTTTCGGGCAAGGCGGACCCATGCTGCCCGCAACCCGCCGCTTTGTCGATACACGCCGGCCCGGCGGCCTGCTCAGGGCGCCGGCGCAGCCTGGCCCTGCAAGCCCAGAACGTCGCTCATGTCATACGCGCCCGGCGTGCGCCCCTGCGCCCAGGCCGCCGCTTTCAACGCGCCACGGGCAAAGATGTTCCGGTCGGTGGAGATATGGCGCAAGACGATACGCTCGCCCGCGCCCAGAAACAGCACGTCATGTTCGCCCACCACATCGCCGCCACGCACCGCCGAAAAGCCGATGCGCCCGCCCTGCCGCGCCCCGGTGATCCCGTCGCGGCCCCGGTCCGCCACCGCGTCCAGCGCCACGCCCCGGCCCTGTGCCGCCGCCTCGCCCAGCATCAGCGCGGTGCCAGAGGGCGCATCGACCTTGTGGCGGTGATGCGCCTCGACGATCTCGATGTCGAAATCGGCATCCAGCGCAGCGGCCACCTGCCGGGTCAGCGCTACCAGCAGGTTGACGCCGAGGCTCATGTTGCCGGCCCGCACGATCACGGTGTCGCGCGCGGCATCGGCAAGCGCGTCCAGATCGGCGGGCGCAAGCCCGGTGGTCCCGATGACATGCGCCACGCCCTGGCGCGCCGCCACCCGGGCCAGCGCCACCGTCGCTGCGGGCGCGGTGAAATCCACCACCGCCCCGGCCCCTTCCAGCGCCGCCTCGGCATCATCCCCGACCCGCAGGCCACTGGCCGCCCCACCCATCGCCTGGCCCAGATCCTGCCCGATCCAGGGATGGTCCGGCCGCTCCAGCGCGGCATGCAGCACCAGCCGGTCGCTGTCGGCGATCAGCCGCGCCAGCACCTGCCCCATCCGGCCGGAAACGCCGTTGACCGCCACCGCCACCCTGTCCGCCATTGCCCGCGCCTTTCCAATGCCTGCCCCGCTGCAAGCGCGGTGCCTGCATAGCGCCGATCCGCCGCCATGGCGAGAGCGCGCAGCCCGCCCGATTGCGCGGGGCAGGGCGATGCCCTATCTAGGGCCCATGGCCAAACAGCGTTTCCAGCAGGGCAAGGGCCCGTCCCAGCGGCAGTTGCGCGTCGGCGAGGTGATCCGCCGGCGCCTGGCCGAGATATTGTCGCGCGCCGAGGTGCACGACCCGGAACTGAACCGGCTGTCGATCACCGTCTCGGAGGTGCGCGCCTCGCCCGACCTGAAGGTCGCCACCGCTTTCGTCATGCCGCTGGGCGGCAAGGACGAAGAAGCGGCGTTGGCCGCCCTGCGCCGCAACAAGGCCGAGCTGCGCCATCTGCTGGCACGCGAGTTGACGCTGAAATTCTCGCCGGATCTGCGCTTCGTGCTGGACGGCACCTTTGACCGGATGGATGAGACCCGCCGGCTTCTGGCCGAGCCGCGTGTGCGGGCCGACGTCTCTGCCAATGCGCCGGCTGACCCCGATGAAACCGCCTGAACCGGCAATTCGGCACGCCGTGGCTGCCGTCAGGGAACAGACGGGCAAGACACTGGCCGCCCTGGCACTGAGCTTGCTTTTCGGCTGCGCGCTGGGTGCCGGCGCGCTGGCCGAACCCTGCCAGACCACCCGTTTCGAGGACAAGCCCTTTACCCTGTGCGAGGTGGTGCAGGGCCAGGATCTGCGCCTGTTCCTGACCGACGATGAAGGCGAGGCTTATGGTTCCTTTGCCCGGATCGAGGCCGCGCTGGCCGAACGCGGGGAAACGCTGGTCTTTGCGATGAATGCCGGCATGTATCACGCAGATCGTCGGCCGGTGGGGCTGTATATCGAGGATGGCGCCGAGGTCAGCGCGCTGGTGACGCGCGAGGGGCCGGGCAATTTCGGCATGCTGCCCAATGGCGTGTTCTGCATCGACGACGGCGGGTTCTCGGTGGTGGAAAGCCGCGCCTATGCCGCCGATCCGCCGGATTGCCGGATGGCCACCCAGTCCGGCCCGATGCTGGTGATCGACGGCGCGCTGCACCCGCGGTTTCTGGAGGATTCGACCTCGGCGCTGATCCGCAATGGGGTGGGTACCAGTGACGACGGGCAGCGCGCGGTTTTCGTCATCGCCGATCAGCCGGTGACCTTTCACCAGTTCGGGCGGCTTTTCCGGGATCATCTGGGGCTGCGCCACGCGCTCTATTTCGACGGCAATGTCTCGCGCCTGCATGCACCCGGCATCGGGCGGTCGGACTGGGGCCGGCCGATGGGCCCGGTGGTGGGGCTGGTCGGCCCGGCCCGCGCGGCAGGGGGTTCCTGACCGGCAGGCACTGGCGGGCGGGGGTTGGCGCCGGCCACCGCGCGATTATGTTTCGCGCAAGAGGGGATCCGATGCTGCAAATCCGTTTCGACA
>SKNG01000313.1 GCA_007120685.1 Paracoccaceae bacterium
CAGGAGTTCATGCGCGAGGCGGTGCGCGAATTCGGCGGTGCGCGTTTTGCCGTGCCGCCGGGCGGGCGCTTCATCCGCATCGACCGCCATTCCGGCGCGCGGCTGTCGGACGATGCCAGCGGTGAGCATGTGGTGGCCGAGTTCTTCCGCGATGGCGAGGAGCCGGTCTTCGGGATCAGCGCGGCCATCGACGGCGGTTTCGCCATGGGCTCCAACCTGCCGATGTTCGAACGCGGCGAACAGCCGGTCGACGATGGTAGCGGTGAGACCGGCACTGCATCGGGCGGCCAGGCGCCGGCGAATTTCGGCACGCTCACATCGGGCGGGTTGTATTGAGGGGCGCTGCGCGCATCCGGGCGCGGCCCGGTTCCCCGGCCCGGACGATGATGGGTGTCTGCGGGCATGGATGACCGGCCGGTCAGCGGGGCGGTCGCCGGGCAGGCGGTGCCGGAAAAGGCAGCCGCGCCGGAAGTGGCGCTGCTGGACGAACGCATCGCGCATCTGACGCGGTTGGCCGCGCGCAGCTTTTCGCGCGCGCTGCAGATCCGGCTGGCCGAGCATGACATCACCTTCGGCCACTGGGTGTTCCTGCGCATCCTGTGGCAGCAGGCCGGCCTCAGCCAGCGCCGGCTCAGCGAACTGGCCAATCTGACCGAACCCACCACCCATGCCGCGCTTTCCCGGCTGGAGGCGCTGGGGCATCTGACCCGCCGCCATTTGCCCGGCAACCGCCGCCGCCAGCACGCCTTCCTGACCCGATCCGGCCGCGCCCTGCGCGATCGGCTGGAGCCTCTGGCGATCGAGGTGAACGATGTGGCGCTTCAAAACGTGTCCGATGCCGATCAGGCGGTGCTGCGCCGGGTGCTGGGGCAGGTGATCGACAATCTGGCCGCTGACGAGGCCCGCGCGACCGAAGCCGGCCGCAAGGTGCCGCCGACCCGGTTGCGATAGGGCTGTCACGTCTGTTCCGACACGCGCCGAAGCGACGGGTGGGCAGCCCGATCATGCGGTCTGCTTGGTCCGGTGCGGCGCGGGAAGGTCGCGCGTCGATTTCTTTCCGCTTCCCCGGGAAGCCATTGGGAGCCGCCGGAAAACGGGCTTTCGAAAGCCCGTTGACACGCGCCTTCCAAGGCGCGTTTTCCCCGGTCAGCCCGTAAGCGCGCGGGGGCGGGGTCACCTTCTCCCTTCTGACCTATGCTGCCCCCATGCCCCGCAGCCGTGCCAGCAACTCATTCGCACCGATCACCTCGCGCAGCGGGAAGCGCGCGGCTTCCGGCCCGGGGTCGGCGTCGAAGCGCAGCCCCTCGCCATCCCAGAACCACCAGTAGACCACCGCGCCGCTGCGGTCGCGAATCGGGGTGCGGAAGGTGGGAAAGGCCCGCGCCGCATCCGGCAGGTCGAACCGCCCCAACCGCTGCCCTTGCAGCCGCCCGGCGGCCAGCATCTGTGCCAGTGGCAGCATGGCGGTGAACGCCGTTTCGCCCGCCGCCAGCGCCCTCAGATCGCCCGGCCGCGAGCCATGCAACCCGGGCAGCGCGCGCAGCACCTCCGGATAGCTGGCATGGTCATGGGTGATCTGCAGATAGGCCAGCCCCGCGCCGGTATCGATCTCGACCAGATCACCGGGGGCAAGAGCGGTGGCGGGGGTGGGATGGTCTGCCTTGGTCATCGCATGCCCCCCTTACAGGCTGTAGCTTTCCAGCGTGGCCGGATGGAACAACTCGTCCACCGCCAGCCGGCGCGGGGACAGCCCCTGCCGGTGGTGGTGGTCCAGAAACGCCTCCAGCGCCGCCTCGTTGCCTGCCACGCCATAGGACCAAAGCTCCGGCCCCATCAGCGCCTGCGCGCGGGTCAGATTGTCCTCGACAAAGGGCATCGTCACCTTGGTGGCCGAGGTATCGGCCAGCGCCGCCTGCGCCAGCGCCTTGGCCTGGGTGAACGCCTTCAGCAGCGCGCCGGGCAGCCAGGGGTGGGCATCGGCAAGGCTGCGGCGCACCCCCAGCAGATGCATGATCGGAAAGATGCCAGTGCGGCTATACCAGTCTTCGGCCGCTGCCACGCTGTCACCGAACAGCCGGCCCACATGCGGGTGGCCTTCCGCAAAGCAACGCGGCCAGCGCGGGCCGATGAAGCCGTCGATATGACCCTCTGCCAGCAGCGCGTTCAGTGTTGCGCCCTCGGGGGCCGGGTCCATGCGCACGCCCTCGGGCAGGGTGACGGCGATCTTCTCGGGCCGGCCGGGCGTGTCCATCCCGCCGCGTATCCAGTGGATGTCGGCGGGGTTCACCCCGTGGTCATCCTCCAGGATGCCGCGTGCCCATACATTGGCCGAAAGCTGCCATTCGGCGATGCCGATGCGCCGGCCCTTCAGATCGGCCGGGCTGTCGATGCCCCGGTCGGTGCGGATATAGACCGAGGTATGGCGAAAGGCTCGCGACAGGTACACCGGGATCGCCACATAATCGGCCTCGCGCCGCGCCAGTTTCACGCAGTAGCTGGAAAAGGACATCTCGCTGACATCGAAGGCCCGGTGGCGGAAGACGCGAAAGAACATCTCCTCGGGCGACAGCAGCATGGTGACAGGGTCCACCCCGTCGATGGGCACGCGCCCGTCATGGATGGGCCGCGTGCGGTCGTAATCGCCCATGGCGATGGAGAGCGTGAGTTTCGACATGGTTCCCCCCTGTTTCCCCCTTCATGTCAGTCCGGCACCGCCACCTGTTCCCGCAGCATGACCCGTTCGTCGTTCCGGGCCGAGGTCAGGATGGCGTGGCAGACCTCCAGACTGGCCAGCCCCCAGCGCCCGTCCTGCGCCACCCGCTCGCCCCGCCGCACCGCGCCGATCAGCCGGTCCAGCACGCCCTGACGCGGCGCGGGCCAGCCGGGGGCGGGCAGGAAATGCTGCTCGGTATCGGCATGGACATGCAAACCGCGCGGGGTCAGCCGCAGGTCGGCGTGGTCCAGTGACAGGATCATCGGCCCGAAATGTTCGTGATGCGGGGCAGGGGGCGGCACCGGCGCAGGCCCAAGCGTGCGGCTGCGTTTCAGCGCCGCCTCGGCCTTTGCATCCCGCACCCCGGCCAGCGCGCGCCGCGCCTTGCCGTAGGCGGCAGGGTCCTTCGGCTGGCCCAACTCGCCGATATCCTCCATCCAGATATCGCTGTCGAAATGGGCATAGCCGGAATAGGTCAGGCTGGCGAAGGCGCCGCCCTGGAAATCGACCAGCGCGGCATAGGCGCCCTCGGTCGGCCGGGCCGGATCCCATTTGCCGGTCATGGCGCTGACCGAGCGCGCCAGCCCGCCGGCCAGCAGCCGGATGATGTCGATCTGATGCACCGCCTGGCTGAAGATCACCCCGCCGCCCTGATCGGTGACCAGTTCCTCTGGCCGGCGGGGGCGATACAGGAAATCGGTGTAGTTCAGCGCATGGATCATCCGCAGCCGGCCGTACTGGCCCGAGGTAATGAGCGCGCGGGCCTGCATTACCGGTCCGTCGAAACTGTGGCTGGGGCCCACGATCAGCGGCACACCGGCGCGTTCCGCCGCCGCCACCATCGCCGCGCCATCGGCCATGGTGACTGCCAGCGGCTTGTCCACCAGCACCGCCTTGCCCGCCGCCGCCGCCGTGGCGACGTGTTCGGCATGCATCTGATGGGGGGTGGCGATATACACGGCCTCCACCGCCGGGTCGGCGCAGAGCGCCCCGACCGTATCGTATCCCCGCCCGCCGAACTGTGCCTCGAAGGCCGCGCGGGTTTCGGCGCGGGGGGCGGCGGCGGCGATCAGCCGAATGCCGGGATGGGCCAGGATGCTTGGCGCGGTCAGCATGAAGCCGCGCCCCAGCCCCGCCACGCCCAGCCCCAGGGGGCGGGTTGCCCCCTCAGAGGTCAAGGACCAGATCCCCCGAGCGCGCGCGCGAGATGCAGATCATGATGTGGCTGTCCTTCTCCTCTTCCATCAGCACCATGTCGCGGTGATCCACATCGCCCGAGACCAGCCGCGTCTTGCAGGTGCCGCAGGTGCCGCTTTCGCAGGAACTGACGGTTTTCACCCCGGCGTCGCGCAGCGCCTCCAGAATGGTGCGGTCGGCCGGCACCTCGACCCGTTGCCCGCTGCTTTCCAGCGTGACGGCAAAGGGCCGGTCGTCAGCGCGCACCACCTCGACCGGTTTGAAATCCTCGAAATGCACGCGGCCCTCGGGCCAATGGCCGGACAGCGCCTTGATCTCCTCCATCAGCGGCGCGGGGCCGCAGCAATAGACATGGGCGTTGGTGGGCTTCTCGAAGTGATCCCAGAAGTCGAAGAAATTGTCCTCGTCGCCTTCGTCATGATGGATCGTTATCTTGCCGGGCAGGGCGGCGATATCGTCCAGATAGGCGGTCTCTTCGGCCGAGCGGGTGCAGTAGATCAACTCGAATGGCGTACCTGCGGCGGTCAGATGCCGGGCCATCGCCTGAATGGGCGTAATGCCGATGCCGCCGGCGATCAGCAGATAGCGCGGCGCCTCGACCAGTTCGAAATCGTTCTCCGGCGCCGTGACCGCAAGTTCCGTCCCCTCATCGGCCTGATCGTGCATCGAAGCCGAGCCACCGCGCGATTCCGGCTCGCGCTTGACGGCGATCACATAGCAATCCGGCGCGCTCCCGTCATTGACCAGCGAATAGCGCCGCATCGCGCCCGAGGGCGTGCGCAACGTGACATGCGCGCCGGGCGTGAAGGACTGAAGCGCCGCACCATCGACCGGCCGCAGCGTGAATTCGTTAATGTCTTCTGTCAGCTTCCGCCGGGAAGTTACTGTAAACGCGCGGGCTTCAATGGTTTCGGCCATGTCGCTCCCTTTGCTGGCGATTGTTGTTTCTTAGATAGCTAAAAAATCCTGTCAAGCCTCTGGACCGGTGACGCGGGCGGGGCTAGACTGCTTAGCTATCTAACCCGCCCGCCACGATTGGCAAAATCAAGGGCAAACGGCGAAAGGGAGGATGGCATGCTGACGCCCGAGGAAAACGACCTTCTGTGCCGTGTGACCGGGGATGCACCGATGGGCGAGCTGATGCGCGCCCACTGGGTGCCGGTCTGCCTGACCGAGGAAGTGGCCGAGCCCGACGGCAAGCCCCTGCTGGTAGAGGCGATCGGCAACCGATATGTCTGCTTCCGCGACAGCGAGGGGCGGCTGGGGCTGCTGGATGAGCTTTGCCCGCATCGCCGCGCCTCGCTGGTCTATGGCCGTAACGAGGAATGCGGGCTGCGCTGCCTCTATCACG
>SKNG01000323.1 GCA_007120685.1 Paracoccaceae bacterium
CCCTGGCGATGCTGGTGGTGGGCGGCATGCGCAGCCTGGCCGGGGCCGTGGTGGGGGTGGTGGTGGTGACCTCCATCGCCGATATCTTCCGCCGGCTGGAGGCCGGGGTGGATCTGGCGGGGGTGTCGCTTTCCACGCCCACCGGCACGCAGGAGATGTTCCTGGCCGCGCTGATGCTGCTGATCCTGATCTTTCGCAAGGACGGGCTGATGGGCCGGCGCGAGCCGCGCCTGCCGCGCCTGCTGGCCCGCCGCGCGGATACCCGGGCCGCCGGGCGGTGATGCCATCGCCGGGGCGGGGCGCGTGTCCCGTGCCGTGCAGCGAGATCGGCTTTGACATCGTCTCTGACCCCGGCACATCGCGTCGAGGTGCCTTGCCTGGTGTCCGTTCCCTCGCAGCGCTCGGGTCGCGCGGGTAACGCGCCTTCGAAGGCGCGTTCGAACGGGCTTTCGAAAGCCCGTTTACCGGCGTCTCCTCGGGTCTTGCGGTCGAATGCGATCGCCTTGCCGTCCCGTGCCCCGCCACTTGCAATGGGGTGCAGGGTGGTTAGGTTCAGGGTCTGACTGGCCATCTGGGGAGGGGCACCAATGACCGTTGCCGGGCTTCATCACGTCGCCTATCGCTGCCGCGACGCCGTGCGCACAACCGATTTCTACAAGCGCTATCTGGGGCTGGATTGCACCATCGCCATTGCCGAGAACCGCGTGCCGTCAACCGGCGAGTGGTCGCCGCATATCCATATCTTCTTCCAGATGGGCGATGGCAGCTATGTCGCCTTCTTCGAACTGCCCGAAAGCCCCGATATGGGGCATGACCCGGCCACGCCGGCCTGGGTGCAGCATCTGGCGCTGCGGGTGCCGGACATGGCGTCGCTGGAGGCGGTGCGCGACCGGCTGCTGGCCGATGGGCACGAGGTGGTGGGGCCGACCGACCACACCGTCTGCCAGTCGCTCTATTTCTTCGACCCCGACGGGCACCGGCTGGAAGTGGCGGTGGACACGATGACACCGGAAATGGCCGAGAAGCTGAGCGCGCAGGCCCCGGCGACACTGGCCGAATGGGGCCGCACCCGCCGCGCGCCGGATGTGGACCCGCTGCACGCCAACGCGCGCGGCTGAACGGAACGGCGCCGTTCCTGGTCGCCGGCGCCGTGACCCCTGCGGGGGCAGGGAGAAAGGCCGTTGGGCTCGGCCCCAGCTCGAGGCTTGGCCGCCGGTGAGCGGAATCGTTGACATCTAAGAACCTGCCGACTAGCGTTCAGCAAAAGCCGGTCCAAACCGGTGGGTTGGCCTTCGGCCAGGGGGAGGACCGGATGTATCCCAAGACCTTGAAACACCCGGCGCTGGCCCCGGCCTATGAGAAGATCGCGGAACTCTCGGCACTGCCCCTGTGGGAAATCCTGGGCGATGTGGTGGCCGAGGCGCCGACCCCCCTGGGCGTGCCGCATATCTGGCGCTACCAGGAGATGCGCGCGCCGCTTCTTGATGCCGGGCAGCGCATTTCGGCGGCCGAGGCCGAGCGCCGCGTGCTGGCGCTGAAGAACCCCGCGCTGCAGCGGCCGGGCATCAGCCAGACGCTGTTTGCCGGGCTGCAACTGGTGATGCCGGGCGAGGTGGCGCCGGCCCATCGCCACACCGCCGGCGCGCTGCGCTTCGTGCTGGAAAGCAGCGGCGGCTACACGGCGGTCGAGGGCGAGCGCTGCGTGATGCGGCGCGGCGATCTGGTCACCACCCCGTCCTGGACCTGGCATGACCATGAAAACACCGGCGACGGCCCGCTGATCTGGCTCGATGGGCTGGACGTGCCGATGGTCAATTTCTTCGGCGCCGTCTTTGGCGAGGAACACCCCGGCGACCAGCAGCCGATCCTGCGCCCGGACGACGCCTCGGTCCCGCGCTGGGGCAGCGGTCTGCGGCCCTATGGCGCGGCGCATGGCAAACCCTGGTCGCCGCTTCTGTCCTACCCCTATGACCGGGCGCGCGCGGCGCTGATGGCCGCCAGCGCCGGCGACGCGCCGAACCCGCGCCACGGCTTCAAGATGACCTATGCCAACCCGCTCGATGGCGGGCATATCCTGCCCACCATTGCCGCCTTCCTGCAGCACCTGCCCGCGGGGTTCGAGACCACGCCCTGGCGCACCACCGAGGCGCTGGTCTTTGTCGCGGTCGAGGGCGAGGGCACGGCGCAGATCGGCGATACCAGCATCGACTTCGGCGAAAACGACGTCTTCGTGGCGCCCAACTGGTCGCCGATCCGGCTGCGCGCGGGGCGCGATACGGTGCTGTTCAGCTTTTCGGACCGCGCCGCGCAGGAACGGCTGGGGCTGTGGCGGGAGGAAGCGGACGCCACGCCCTGAAGCCCACGACAGGACGACAGGCAATAACGGGGGCGGGGAGGCCCCCGGCAAAACCGGGAGGAAGAAGATGCGAAACGGAACAACGCGCGGCCGGATCGGGGCCGGCCTGCTGGGGGTGGTGGCCGCCATGGGCATGCTGGTGCAGCCTGCAAAGGCCGATACCACCCGGCTGACGGTGGCCACCTTCGTCACGCCGATGCACGGCATGTCGCAATGGCTGGAGGACTGGGCAGCGGCGCTGACCGAGGCCTCGGACGGGCGGCTGGAATTCGAGATCATCCACGGCGCCCAGATGGGCCCGCCGCCGCGCTACTATGACATCGCCCGCAACCAGCAGGCCGATATCACCTGGGTGCTGCATGGCGCCACCCCGGGCCGGTTCGAACTGACCGAGGTGTCGAACATGCCGTTCCTGTTCTGCTCGGCCGAACAGGCGACCAGCGTGGTCAACCACCCCCGCCTGCGCGAGGGTTTCACCGATGCCGAGCATCGCGGGGTCGAGGTGCTGATGGCCTTCGCCCATCCTCCAGGCCAGATCCACATGGCCGAGGGCGCGATGCGGCGGCTGGAGGATGTGGCCGGCAAGGCGCTGCGCCCGGCCTCGGCCGCGGTGGGCCAGTTGATCGCCGAACTGGGCGCGCGGCCCGTGGGCCTGCCGCCGACCGAGATGGCCGAGGGGCTGCAGCGCGGCACCATCGACGGCGTGCTGATCGATTATGGCGGCTCCGGCATCGCCTTCCAGCTTGGGTCGCATCTGGCCTCGGTGACGCATGTGGATGCCTATATCTCCACCTTCGCGCTGGTCGCCAACCCGGACAGCATGGCGGCGCTGGATGACGATCTGCAGGCGCTGATCCGCGACTCGGTGCAGGGACGCGAGGCCGAGATCGGCGCCATCTGGGACAGCATCGCGGGCGCCGGGCGCGACCGGCTGATCGAGGCCGGGGTCGAGATGATCGAGATCGAGCCGGCCGAACTGGACCGCCTGCGCGAGGCCGGCGGTCGGGTGACCGAACGCTATGTCGCCGAACTGGACGCCAAGGGGCAGCCGGGCAACGACGTCTTCGCGCTGCTGCAGGAACTGATCGAAGAGGTCGGCCCGGTCGGTGACGGGTGCTGAACGGGGTGCAGTGGTTGCGCAGGGCGCTGGTAACAGGGCTGGCGGCGGCGGCATCCACCGTCGCCAGTCTTTGCCTGGCCTTCATTATGCTGTTGACCGTGGCGGATGTGGCGCTGCGCACGATCAACCCGTCATGGCGCATCTACGGCATGCTGGATTATATCGAGTTCTCGCTAAGCTGGATGATCTTCCTGGCCATCGCGGTGACCATGCTGGGCCGGTCCTGGGTGGTGGTGGATCTGGCCGATCTGGCCCTGCCGTCGGTGCTGCGCATCCTGCTGCGGGTGGCCGGGGTGTTGCTGGTGATCGGCGCGCTGGCGCTGGTGGTCTGGCAGACGGTGACCCCGGCGCTGGACGCGCGCGACTGGGGCGACCGCACGCTGGATCTGGGCTGGCCGAAATTCTGGTACTGGTTGTCGATCTGGGTGGGGCTGGGCCTGGCGGCGCTGGGCGCCCTGCTGGTGCTGCCGGACGAGGTGTCCGACGCCGCCGCCCGCCCGCCGCCGCCCGGCAGCGGCGACGGCGCGGGGCGGCTGTGATGCGCCGGGGCGCAGCGGCAGGGTTCCGGGCCGGGGCAGGGGAGGGATAAGGCCCGATGTCGCCACAGATCATCGGCCTGATTGGCTGCGGCGTGCTGGTCGGCATGATCTTCCTGCGGGTGCCGGTGGGCGCGGCGCTGCTGCTGGTGGGGGCCGGGGGCTATGTGGCGGTCAGCGGCATCCGCCCGGCCTTCGCCACGCTGGGCACCACGCCATTCGATCTGGCGCAGGCCTATTCGCTGTCGGTGGTGCCGCTGTTTCTGCTGATGGGCGTGGTCGCCGCGCGCACCTCCATCGCGCGCGAGTTGTTCGACGCGGCCAGTGCAGCGGTCTCTGGCCGGCGCGGCGGGCTGGCCATGGCCACGGTCGGCGCCTGCGCCGGCTTCGGGGCGATTTGCGGCTCCTCGCTCGCCACCGCCTCGACGATGACCCGCGTCGCCATCCCGCAGATGCAGCGCCATGGCTATGCCGACAGCGTGGCGGCGGGCATCGTCGCCTCGGGCGGGACGCTGGGCATCCTGATCCCGCCCTCCATCGTGCTGATCATCTATGCCATCGTCGCGCAGGTCAGCGTGCCGGCGCTGTTTGCCGCAGCACTCATCCCCGGGCTGATCCTGGCCGCGCTGCATGTCGTGGTCATCGCGGCGCTGGCCCGCTGGCGGCCGCAGGACCTGCCGCCGGGCGAGGCGCTGAGCGCGCTGGAGCGGCTGCGCGCGCTGACCGGCATGTGGAAGATGGTGGTGATCTTCGGCATCGCGGTGGGCGGCATCTATGCCGGTTTCTTCTCGCCCACCGAGGCCGCGGCGGTGGGCGCCTTCGTGGCCATCCTGATGGGCTTTGCCACCCGCCAGCTGGGTCTTTCCGGCCTCACCTCGGCGATGCGCGAGACGGTGTCGATTACCGGCACGCTGTTCTTCATCGTGCTGGGCGCGCTGATGTTCGGCTATTTCATGGTGCAGTCGCGCATCCCGGCCACGCTGGGCGACTGGATCACCGCGCAGGGCGTCGCGCCCTGGGTGGTGATGCTGTTTATCGTGGCGATCTATCTGGTGCTGGGCTGTTTCCTGGACACGATCTCGATGATCCTGATCACCGTGCCGGTGTTCCTGCCCATCGCCATCGAGGTCGGCTATTCCCCGGTCTGGTTCGGCATCCTGGTGCTGATGGCGGCCGAGGTGGGGCTGATCACGCCGCCGGTGGGGCTGAACATCTTCGTCATCGCCGC
>SKNG01000356.1 GCA_007120685.1 Paracoccaceae bacterium
AGGAAAACGGCGATACCGGCAAGGACGAGTAGCTGAATCACGGCAGAGTCCATCGGGGCCTCGAAAGGGATGCGGGCTTGGTTCCTGTTTGTGAATGGCTATGTAAGGTGCCGTGGCGCCCGAGTCCACCTCAACTCCTCCTGAACGGGCACCCGCGTTGCGAACTGCTGGGAGATTTGATGCCTGTCCTGCTTCTGATCCTGTTGCTGCCGCTGATCGAGATCAGCCTGTTCATCCTCGTCGGCGGACGTATCGGGGTGGCGCCGGTGCTGGTGTTGATCCTGCTATCGCTGTTTCTGGGCATCCTGGTGCTGCGCGCCAACCAGTCCCGCGCCCGTGCCCTGATGCAGGACGGGCTGCGCCAGGTCTCTCCGGGCACGTTTCTGGCGCAAGGTGCCTTTGGCGCCATAGGCGGGCTGTTGCTGCTGCTGCCGGGTTTTCTGACCGACGCGCTGGGGGTGGTGCTGCTGCTGCCGCCGGTGCAGCGCCTGATCATGCGGGCCATTGCCAGCAGGATCGACGTGCAGCGCGTGCATCTGCGTCAAGGGCATGACATCGTGGAAGGCGACTTCCGGGTCCATCCGGAACCCGATGACCAGCCGCCCCCGTCGGACCGCCGGCTGTCGCCGCCAAAGACAGTCAGCGATGACGATGAAAACGCCAGGCATTGAGGGCCGCAAGCGCACCTGCTAGAACCGCGCCGACCGGTTTTACAGGAGCAGATGATGGCCGAGAACGGAAACGGGGCGGCAGCCGCGCCGCAGGGGCAGCCAGCCAACGCGGGCGCAGCGGGTGCCGGGCAGGCGCAGCAGCCTCAGGTCAAGGTGCAGGTGCTTGGGCAGTATATCCGCGACATGTCTTTCGAGAACGCGGTCGCGCAGGGGTCGTTGAAGCTGCCGAATGCGCAGCCGGATATCCAGGTGCAGGTCAGCCTTGATGCCCGCAAGCGCGATGTCGAGCATCAATTCGAGGTGATCTCGAAATATCGCGTCGAATCGAAGAACCGCGAGGATGGCGCCGCGCTGTTCCTGATCGAGATGGAATATGCAGGGATCTTCCATATCGAGGGCGTGCCGCAGGAACAGTTGCACCCGTTCCTGCTGATCGAATGCCCGCGCATCCTGTTCCCCTTTGCGCGCCGAATCATCAGCGATCTGACGCGGGACGGCGGGTTCCCGGCCCTGAACCTGGATATGATCGATTTCATGGCGCTCTACCGTCAGGAATTGGCCCGTCAGGCGCAGCAGAAGCAACAAGACCAGCAACCGCCGGCAAACTGACGCCGCGCAAGCGGCGCGGCATTGCCCCATGCACCTGGGGCAAAGGCGCTCTCGGTCAGGCTTTCTTAACGGTTTGACTTCACCTTCATGGGGTGAAGTATCCGGTTGAGAAAGCCATGTGCCATGACCTGTGACACGACCATGAAGCGCGAGGTGGGTGCCCGCCACGGCAAGCCGCCGGCTCAGCCGTGGCGGCGTGCCCTCGCACGCCAGCAACGGCTGGGCATTCTTTACAACCCGAACCGCGCCCCGGCGCCCCCGGCCAGACGGGCGCGGCTGATGGGGAAATGGCTCAGCCTGAAGTCCTCGCGCCGACCCCGGGCGGATGTGATTCGGGACAATTTGGAAGCCTGTGATGCCGTGGCGAACCGGTCCGACGGCCCGAGCGGCCTTGCTGATGCCGCCCCCCCTCCGCAAAAGGCCGGGCGAGGGCAGGCCCGGGGCGGCGGTACGCCCATCATCAGCCTTGCGTCCGACGACAGCCTGCGCATCGACACCGAGCGCCTGATGGGCGCGGTAGCCGGTCGTGGCAGGAAGGAAATCAAGCGCCGTCCCTTTGCCGAGAAGATTGTTGGCGATCCGGGCCATCCCGTCCGTCGCACGCCACCCGCGTTGCAGACGGTCCCTGCAGGCCCCGCGGACAAGACGGGCATGCCGCCGGCAGGAACAACGGCTTCCGCTGCCGGTACGGCCATCATATCGGTCTGCCCGGATAGGAAGGGCGGGAGGGTGGACGCATTGTCCGCCGCGCTCAGATCGCCCGCGCAACCCTCAGGCGCGCGCGCGGCACTGGCGGCCGCCGTTCGCTTTCCTCGCCTGATCATCGGTCAGACGTCTGAACCGGGCCAGTCCGTGCCGAAGAGGTCGGCAACAACACGCCTGAAACGCTCGCTCAGGCTCAATGGCATTGCCGTCATCGTGGTGATGGCGGCGGCGGCGATGGTGGTCCTGATTGCACGGCTGGTGCCTGCGGCGTGAGCGGTCAAGGCCGATGAACCGCAAGGCCAGAGGCATATCCCATGCACTGATCCCGTGAAAACGTGAAGCGGATCATGGCAACGCATCTTGAGCCCGCCTGCATCTGCATCGGCGATGGGCTGCAAGCGCGACACGGTGCGACGGTGCCGCCAAACGCGCACCGTGGGTGCAGATGGGTCCGTGGATAAAGGGGGCAGTTGGCCTTGGGTATTGGCGCCAAGGATGCATCGAGATCCGGTCGCCATCGACGCCTTCGCCGGCATTTATAGAAGAAGCATAAGACAGGGCTTATGGCGCCCCTGAAAGAACGCGCGGGCCGGCCAATCTTGCCAACCTGTGCTGGCTGCCCATCGGCACCCCCCAATGCACGGCTGTCCCGAACAGAGGAGGGGCTCAGTCGTTCTTTGGGTTTCCGGCTGATCACCTCGGCGGGGGACGGGCAACGTCCGACACCGGGCGGAAGCGAAGCGCCAGCCAAGCGGGGCGGTTGGCATGGCAGAACCTGCGGGCCATTGACCAGCTTTCGCATCAGCCACACGCCATGCCAAGGGGGACATCCGCTTTACCCCATGCGAACCGGCATGTAAGGCTCGCGCCCGGGCGTTGATGGGCATCGCGCCGCCTGTTTGCCGGCGCCCCTTCGTCGGCCGGCGGCAAGACGGTCCGGTCGGTCAGATAAGGGCGCAGGAAGCGGGAGCGCGCATGAGGCAGCCACGCGCATGGCAACGCATGCTGTCCGGCAGGCGGCTGGACCTGCTGGACCCCACGCCGGTCGATATCGAACTGGAGGATATCGCCCATGGCCTGGCCTTCGTGGCGCGATGGAATGGCCAGACGGTGGGGGACTGGCCCTATTCGGTGGCAGAACACGCGCTGCTGGTCGAGACGCTGGTCGGCCGGCTGGCCCCGGCGACCGGGCCGCGCTGGCGGCTGGCCGCGCTGCTGCACGACGCACCGGAATATGTCATCGGCGACATGATCTCGCCGGTAAAGGCAGCCATCGGCCCCGGCTACGGGGCGCTGGACGAAAGGCTGAGCGCCGCGATCCATCTGCGTTTCGGTCTGCCCGCGCAACTGCCCGCCCGCATCAAGACGCTGATCAAGAAAGCCGACCGGATCTCGGCCTGGATCGAGGCAACCCAGATCGCCGGTTTCACCCCGGCCGAGGCCGACCGGTATTTCACTCATCCGCCGCCAGATGTCGCCGACAATCTGACCATCGATCCGCGCCCGCCGGTCATCGTGCGCCGGGCCTTCATCGCCCGCCACCGCGCCTTGGAAGCCGGGATGGACGCCGCACGCCCGGGCTGATCGGACTGGTTGATGGCCCGCTCAGCGCGGGCTGCGCTTGGCAAGAATGCGCTGCAGGGTGCGGCGATGCATGCTCAGCCGCCGCGCGGTCTCGGATACATTGCGGTCGCACTGCTCGTACACCCGCTGGATATGCTCCCAGCGCACCCGGTCGGCTGACATCGGGTTCTCCGGCGGCTCTGGCAGCGCGCCATTGTCACGCGCCAGCAGCGCGTTGACCACATCCTGCGCGTCGGCCGGCTTGGACAGATAATCGGTGGCGCCGATCTTCACCGCAGCGACCGCGCTGGCGATCGCCCCATAGCCGGTCAAGACCACGATCCGGCTGTCCGGTCGCCGCGCGCGCAGCGCCTCCACCACATCCAGACCATTGCCGTCGGCAAGGCGAAGATCCACCACCGCAAAGGCCGGGGCCTTTGCCTGCACCATCGCCATGCCCATGGCAACGCTGCCCGCCGTTTCCGGCTGGAAACCCCGCCGCTCCAGCGCTCGGGCCAGGCGCTTCAGGAACACCTCATCGTCATCGACCAGCAGCAACGACCGGTCACCGCCAAGGTCAATCGCCATTTCTTCTGGCATCGTTTCACCCTTGCATCGCCTGTGACGATCTAGGGGGCAGCAACCGAAAGGTCAAACGCTGCGACGGAATGCCCCGTTGCGCCTACATCCGGCGGATGAAGCAGGCGGCGCGGTCGGCAATCTGCCGGGCGTTCAGGCTGCGCGGGAAGAACTCGACAAAGCCATGCTCCGGCAGCACCAGGTAGCTGTGCGTGGAGTGGTCGATCAGGTAGAATTCGTCATCGGAGGGGTGCACCTGAAAGAAGGTCCGATAGGCCCGCGACGCCGCGCGCACCTGCTCTTCGCTGCCGGTCAGCCCGATCATGCGCGGATGAAAGATCGAGGCGAATTCGGCCAGCACCTCGGGCGTGTCACGCCGCGGATCGACCGAGATGAATACCGGCTGGGCGATCAGCCCGTCCTCCTCCAGCAGTTCCACGGCCTCGGCGTTACGCGCCACATCCAGCGGGCAGACATCCGGGCAGAAGGTATAGCCGAAATAGAGGATCGTCGGCCGCGTCACCACATCGGCATCGGTCACATCCCGCCCATGATGGTCGATCAGCTCGAACGGGCCGCCGATCTGGCCGGCCCCGCCCGCGACAGTGGACGCCCGGCATTCGGCAAACTGGTCGGCCGAACGCCCCTGAACGACGTTCCATCCCAGAACCCCCAGCATCCCCGCGACCAGCAGTCCCAGCATGCCCCAGTAAAGTCTTGCCATCGACGCCTCCATCCTTGCGCGCGCCCTTCCGGCCCCGTGGCCGTCCATCCTGCGACGACCGGGCGCTTGATGCACCGGATCGCGGGCACTAACAAGGCGCGATATCGTGACCGCGACAACAGGCCGCCGCCATGGCAGACCCGAATTTGGCAGACCCCGACACCCCCTCCCCCGATGCCCCGGGCCTGCACATGGCACCAGCCCGCTGGATACGGCTGGAAACGCTGGCGCGGGTGCGATGGCTGGCGGTTCTGGGGCAACTCGGCGCCATCCTGGTTGCCTATCTCGGCCTGGGGCTGCAGTTCAACCTTGCGCACAGTCTGGCCGTGGTCGGCATCTCGG
>SKNG01000492.1 GCA_007120685.1 Paracoccaceae bacterium
ACGGCATGGCCCGAAACCTCGAGCCGGCGCACCTTTCGCGCGCTGCCCTTGATGACGGTCTGGCCCAGGCTGACCTGCCCGTCCCCGGCGATCACCACCCCGCCGCCGCGCCGCACCGCCAGAATGGTGGTGCCGTGCCAGCCGGGAAACCGTTCGTCGCTCATCTGCCGCCCCCTGATTGCGCAGCCCCTATATGGCCGCCACGGCCGGGCCAGACAAGCCACGGCCGCAGTCCTGGCAGAACGCGCGTTGGAACGCGCGTGCGCACGGCCCTTCGAAGGGCCGTCTTCCCGCCCGGACCGAGGCCATCGGCGCTTCCTTGTCCGTGCCCGCCGCCTTAAGCTGGCTCCCATGTTCGCCCCCTCTGCCACCCCCCGCCTGCTGGCCGAACCGCCCGGCGCCGATTTCCCCGCCGCCGTCGTGCAGGGCCTGCGCGCGCGCATGGCGGGCCAGCCGCCGCAGGCGATGGCGCGGGTGACGATTCTGGCCAATAGCGGCGGCATGCTGCGCCGGTTGCGCGCCGCGCTGATCGGCGACGGCGCGCCCGGTTTCCTGCCCCGCCTGCGCCTGGTCACCGCGCCGGGCGAGGCCGCGATGCTGGCCCCGCCGCCGGCTTCGCCCCTGCGGCGGCATCTGGAACTGGCGCAACTGGTGCGCCGGCTGATCGACAGCGAACCGGATGTGGCCCCGCGCGCCGCCGCCTTCGCGCTGGCCGAGTCGCTCGCCGCGCTGCTGGACGAGATGCAGGCCGAGGGCGTGCCCTTCGACGCGCTGGACCGGCTGGACGTCAGCGACCATTCAGCGCATTGGGCACGGTCGCTGCGGTTTCTGCGGCTGGTCACCGGCTATCTGGGCACCGAGGCCGCGCCGGATACCCAGCGCCGCCAGCGCATGGCGGTTGAGGCGCAAATCGCTCGCTGGCAGGCCACCCCGCCCGCCGATCCGGTGCTGGTGGTGGGCTCTACCGGCTCTCGTTCCGCCACGGCGATGCTGATGCAGGCCGTGGCGCGGCTGCCGCAGGGCGCGGTGGTGATGCCGGGGTTCGATTTCGACATGCCGCCGGCCGTCTGGGACCGGCTGGAGGACCCTCTGCAGGGAGAGGATCACCCCCAGTTCCGCCTTGCCGCCCTTATCCGCGTGCTGGGCGTGGGCCCTGGCGATGTGGTGCGCTGGTCCGACGCGCCCGCCCCGAACCCGGCCCGCGCGGCGCTGATCTCTCTGGCGCTGCGCCCGGCCCCGGTGACCGACCAGTGGCGGGCCGAGGGCGCCGGGCTGGGCGACCTGCCCCCCGCCACCGAGAACCTGACGCTGATCGAGGCCCCCACCCCGCGGGCCGAGGCCATGGCCATCGCGCTGATCCTGCGCGACGCCGCCGCCACCGGGCAGCGCGCGGCACTGATCACCCCGGACCGGGCGCTGGCGCGGCAGGTCTCGGCCGCGCTGGACCGCTGGCATGTCCGCGCCGATGACAGCGCGGGCCGGCCGCTGGGCCTGTCCGCCGCCGGCCGCTTCCTGCGCCATGTGGCGGATGCGCTGGCCGGGCCGATGACGGCCGAGGCGCTGGTCATCCTGCTCAAGCACCCCATCACCCATTCCGCCACCGACCGCGGCCCGCATCTGCTGCTGACCCGCGCGCTGGAACTGACCCTGCGCCGGGGCGGCACGCTTTACCCCGCGCCTGCGGACCTGACCCGCTGGGCGGGCGATGACCCCGCGCGGCAGGCCTGGGCCACCTGGCTGACACCGCTGCTGACCGCCGGGCCAGCCGAAGAGGCCCCGCTGGCCGACTGGCTGCCCCGCCACTGGGCGCTGGCCGAACATCTGGCGCGCGGGCCGGGGGGCGCGGGCACCGGCGCGCTATGGGATGAACCGGCGGGCGAGGCTTCGCTGGCGCTGATGGCCGAGTTGCAGGAGCAGGCCGGGGCGGGTGGCGTGCTGTCCCACCTGGACTACACCGCCCTGATCGATCGCCTGCTGGCCGGGCAGGCCCTGCGCGAAGGTCAGGCAGCGCATCCCCTGATCAGCATCCACGGCATCCGCGAGGCGCGCGAGGTAGCCGCCGACATCACCGTGCTGGCCGGGTTGAACGAGGGCACCTGGCCCGCCATGCCCAGCCCGGACCCATGGCTGAACCGGCAGATGCGCCTGCAGGCGGGGCTTCTGCTGCCGGAACGCCAGATCGGCCTGGCCGCGCATGATTTCCAGCAGGCCGCCTGCACGCCGCGCGTGGTGCTGACCCGCGCCCGCCGCGATGCCGAGGCCGAGACCGTGCCCGCCCGCTGGCTGAACCGCCTGACCAACCTGATCGCCGGTCTGCCGGATCAGCACGGACCCGCCGCGCTGGAGACGATGCGCGCACGCGGCCGGCACTGGCTGGACACCGCGCGGGCGTTCGAGGCCGATCACAGCACCCTGCCGCCAGAGGCGCGCACCCCCTCGCCCCGGCCCGCCCCCGCGCCACCCGCCGCCGCGCGGCCGCGAAAGCTGCGCGTCACCGCCGTCAAGACCCTGATCCGCGACCCCTACCAGATCTACGCGCGCGAGGTGCTGGGCCTGGAGGAGTTGGACCCCCTCTCCCCCCAGCCGGACGCAAGGCTGCGCGGCATCGTCCTGCACCGGCTCTTCGACGCCTATGTGCGCGCTCATCCGCCGGGCCAGCCGCCCGCACCCGATGCGCTGCTCGCCATGGCGGCCGAGATGCTGGCCCAGGACATCCCCGCGCCTGCCACGCGGCATTTCTGGCAGGCACGGCTGGCCCGCGTGGCCGATGACTTCACCCGCTGGAATGCCGACCAGCCCGGCACCCCGGCGCTGGCCGAAGAGACGGGCATCTGGCCGCTGATCAGCCCCATCTTCACCCTGACGGGCAAGCCCGACCGCATCGACGCCCTGCCAAATGGCAGCCTGTTCATCGCCGATTACAAGACCGGCACCCCGCCCAGCGCGCGCGAGCAGGAATATTTCGACAAGCAGTTGATCCTGTTGTCGCTCATGGCAGAGGACGGCGCCTTTCCGGGGCTGGACCCGGCACGCGTTGCCGGCGCGGCCTTCGTCGGCGTCGGCAGCAGCTTCAAGACCGTGGCGGCACCGGTGTCCGAGGGCGATCTGGCCGAACACCGCGAGAAACTTGCCACCCTGCTGGCCCGCTACCTGCGCCCCGCGCAGGGCTTCACCGCCCGGCGCGCGATGAAGGAGGACAAGGATAGCAGCCCCTATGACGCGCTTTCCCGCCTGGGCGAATGGGAAGTGACCGATGATGCGGTGACGATCACGGTGGGCGATCATGACTGACGCCCCGCTGGAACCGCTGGAACTGGACGAGGCCACCTGCCGCCAGATCACCGCTGCTGCGCCGGAACTTTCCACCTGGCTGTCGGCCAATGCGGGGTCCGGCAAGACGCGGGTGCTGACCGACCGCGTAGCGCGGCTGCTGCTGCGCGGCGCGAACCCGCAGCGCATCCTGTGCCTTACCTATACCAAGGCCGCCGCCGGCGAGATGCAGAACCGCCTCTTTGCCACGCTGGGCGGCTGGGCGATGCTGGACGACGCCGCACTGACCGCCGCGCTGATCGGGCTGGGCGAGGGCGCGCATCCCGAACAGCCGATCACCACCGACACGCTTGCCCGCGCTCGGCGGCTCTTTGCCCGGGCGATCGAGACGCCGGGCGGGCTGAAAATCCAGACCATCCATGCCTTTTGCAGCGCGCTTCTGCGCCGCTTCCCGCTGGAGGCCGGTGTTACGCCGGATTTCACCGAGGTTGAGGAACGCAGCCTCGCGCAGTTGCGCAACGAGTTGCTGAACCGCATGGCCGAGGGGCCGGAGGCGCCGGCGCTGGAAGCGCTGGCCGGCGTGCTGGGCGAGGACAGGCTGGATTCGATGCTCGCCGCCTTGGGCCGCTTCCGTGCGGCTTTTGCCCCGAACAGCCCCGCGCCGGACCTGCACGCGGCGCTGGACCTGCCGCCGGGTTATGACGAGGCCACGCTGATGGCCGAGATCTTTGCCGGGCTGGAAGCCAGCATGGCGGCGACACTGCTGCCCGCGTTGCAGGACGTCGGCCCCACCGACCGGAAGCTGGGCGAAGCGCTGGCGCTGCTTGACGGCCCACCCGCCCGCCGGGACCTGCCGACACTGGAAGGCGCGCTACTGAACGGGCCGGGCGCGGCGAAGGCCGGTCCCTTCACCTCGAAAGCCGGCAGGATCCCCACGCTGGGGCTGCAGAAAACCCTGACCGACGCCCAGCGCGCCGCCCTGCCCGCGCTGAACGCCCTCGCCGACCGCCTGGAAACAGCCCGCCCCCGGCGGCTGGCGTTGGAGACGCTGGAACGCACCCGGGCTCTGCATGCCTTCGCCCGCGTCTGGCTGCCGATGCTGGACGCCGCCAAATCCGCCCGCGGCTGGCTGGATTTCGACGACCTGATCGCCCGCGCGCAGGCGCTGCTCTTGCGCCCGGATGTGGCGCAATGGGTGCTCTACAAGCTCGATGGCGGGATCGACCACATTCTGGTGGACGAGGCGCAGGATACCAGCCCCGGCCAGTGGCAGGTGATCGAACGCCTGACGCAGGAGTTCACCGCCGGGCAGGGCGCGCGGGGGGCCGATGCGGCGGGGCTGGGGCGCACGATCTTCGTGGTGGGCGACCGCAAGCAGTCGATCTATTCCTTCCAGGGCGCCGATCTGCGCGGCTTCGACAGAATGCACCGCACCTTCGACGACGGGCTGGCCGGCGTTGGCGCGCGCCTGCATGACATGCAGCTTCTGCATTCCTTCCGCTCGTCCGATGCCGTGCTGCGGCTGGTCGATCAGACATTCGACGGCGGCGGGGCAAGCGGCGGGGTCGGCGGCAGGCCGGAACATCTGCCCTTTTTCGACGCGCTGCCCGGCCGGGTGGACCTCTGGCCGCTGGTGCCGAAGCCGGAAAAGCCGGAAAAGGGCGATTGGGAAGACCCGGTGGACCGCCCTGGCACCGAGAACCATTTCGTGCAGCTGGCCCGGATGATCGCGGGCGAGATCCGCGCCATGATTGACCGGGGCGAACAGGTGATGGAGGGCAAGACCTGGCGGCCCATGCACGCGGGCGATGTGCTGATCCTGGTGCGCCGGCGCAAGACGCTCTTTCACGCCCTGATCCGCGCCTGCAAGGCCGAGGGGCTGGACATCGCCGGCGCCGACCGG
>SKNG01000131.1 GCA_007120685.1 Paracoccaceae bacterium
CTGGCTGTGAAGATGGATCAGCATGCCCCTGCCCCGTCCCGAATGTCCCTCAAGACCAGTCTTGCCATGAAGAGGGCAGATCGCCGAGGGGAAATGTGATCATCCGGGATCGAACACCTAGTTGCAAAAGAAGCCTTACTGGCCTCATGGAAAGTCTGCATGCACGATCACCTCTTAACCTCCGATGTACTGCGAGCATACTTTTCGGCTGCGTAGGCAGCGAAAGGAATGCTAAGGAGCCTGTATTCGAGAATAGCCTGAAGAAGGTCGCTTTCCGTCGCTATGGGGTTACTTCCATTAGAGTACTTTCCGTCGCTTAGGTCCCTTAATGCAACAAGTGCATTTGTTGCGCCTGTTATTGCCTTGTCTAATTGGGAAAGTGCGACAGCATTCCACACCTCAATTTTTTTCTCATCGGGGTATATCTTATCAAAGAAATCCGCATGACTAAAAGCGTTTGGAGGCGCCGTCTTGCACGCAAAGGAAAATTCTCTGTTTGCTTGATAAATCCTCGTTCGTACTCTTGGCGGCATGAGCAACGCGTAGTCGTTTAGATCATCGGCTTTGCACCAACACCAGTGCACGAAGCGATGTCTACACTCTTGAATGCGCGAAAGCTCTTTGTGTAACTCTAAGAATGCCTGGACAAAATCACAGTTACCATATTCTAAGACAATCTCTTTGAGCTTCTTCTCGGGGTGCTTCAAAATTGTAAACATCAGTCGCGCATTGGAATCAACGGTGTTTCCAAGCAACGATAAAATTAGTTCCTGCATCAGATTTTCAGCGTGGGCGTACCGCAAGACTATTGCCGCTACGAGGCGAGACAATTCCGGATCTTCCAGAATTGCACCAGGGCCAAAGGTCAAGACTCTTTGGCCCTCCACCTCTGATGACGAAAGGTACGCGATTTTCGGAAGCTCAATTCTCTCAAACATATCTGCGAACTCTAATCAACTGATAAATGAAAGCTGATCATTGACTTGCTCGTCATTGTTAAAGATCCACATCTTCCACGAACCGCGCGTTCTCGCTGATATACTGGAACCGCAATTCCGGCTTCTTGCCCATCAGCCGCTCCACCAGATCGCCCGTCTCGCCCGGCACATCCTCGTCGATGCTCACCCGTATCAACTTGCGCGAGGCCGGGTTCATGGTGGTTTCCTTCAGATCCTTCGCGTCCATCTCGCCCAGACCCTTGAACCGGCTCACCTCGATCCTGCCCTTGCCGCCCAGCCCGGCTTCCAGCAGCCGCGCCTTCTCGGCCTCATCGAGCGCGTATTCCCGCCGCGCGCCCTGGGTGAGGCGAAACAGCGGCGGGCAGGCCAGATACAGATGCCCGTGGTCGATCAGCGGCCGCATCTGGCTGTAGAAGAACGTCATCAGAAGTGCCGCGATATGGGCGCCATCGACATCGGCATCGGTCATGATGATGATCTTGTCATAGCGCAGGTCGTCCAGCCGGAACTTCGTGCCCATGCCGACGCCCAGCGCCTGGCACAGATCATTGATCTCGGCATTCTGGCCCAGCTTGCCCGAGGCCGCGCCCAGCACGTTCAGGATCTTGCCGCGCAGGGGCAGGAGCGCCTGAAAGGTCCGGTCGCGGGCCATCTTGGCGCTGCCGCCGGCCGAATCCCCCTCGACAATGAAAAGCTCGGTCCCGGCGCGGTTGGTGGCCGAACAATCCACCAGCTTGCCCGGCAGGCGCAGCTTTCGCGTGGCGGATTTGCGCTGCGTCTCCTTCTCCGCCCGGCGGCGGGCGCGTTCCTCGGCGCGCAGGATCAGATAGTCCAGGATCGCGCCCGCCGCTTTTGGGTCGCCCGCCAGCCAGTTGTCGAAATGATCGCGTACCGCGCCTTCAACCAGCTTTGCTGCCTCGGCCGTGGCCAGGCGGTCCTTGGTCTGGCCGACGAATTCGGGCTCGCGAATGAAGACCGAGATCAGCGCGCAGCCGCCCGCGCCCAGATCCTCGCGGGTGATCTGCGCGGCCTTGCGGTTGTTCGCCAGTTCGCCGTAAGCGCGGATGCCCTTCATGATCGCGGCCCAGAAGCCGGTCTCATGCGTGCCGCCCTCTGGCGTGGGCACGGTGTTGCAATAGCTTTGCACGAAACCGTCGCGCGCGGGTGTCCAGTTGATCGCCCATTCCACCCGGCCCGGCACGCCGAATTTCTCGGCGAATTCCACGCGACCGGCGAAGGGGGTGGCGGCATAGGTCTGGTCGCTACCCAACTGTTCATTCAGGTAATCGGCCAGCCCGCCGGGGAAGCGGAAGCTGGCTTCCATCGGCGTGTCGCCATCCTCGATGGCCGATTTCCAGCGGATTTCCACGCCCGAGAAGAGATAGGCTTTCGACCGCACCATGCGAAAAAGCCGCGCGGGGCGGAAGCGGTGGCTGCCGAAGATCTGTTCATCGGCATGGAAGGTGACCGAGGTGCCGCGTCGGTTCTGGGCGGGGCCGACCCTTTGCACCGGGCCGAGGGGCAGGCCGCGGGAAAATTCCTGCACATGCAATTCGCGGTTGCGCGCCACCTCGACGCGCATGTGATCGGAAAGCGCATTGACCACCGAGGCGCCGACCCCGTG
Organism: Paracoccaceae bacterium; assembly: GCA_007120685.1. Classification (GTDB taxonomy): domain Bacteria; phylum Pseudomonadota; class Alphaproteobacteria; order Rhodobacterales; family Rhodobacteraceae; genus Pararhodobacter. The sequence continues at coordinate 2,584 of SKNG01000131.1, forward strand.
CAACCCGCCCGAGGTCTGATAGGCCTTGCCGGAGAATTTGCCGCCGGCGTGCAGGGTGCACAGGATCACCTCAAGCGCGGATTTGTCGGGGAATTTCGGATGCGGGTCGATGGGGATGCCGCGGCCGTTGTCGCGGATGGTGACGCTGTAATCGGCGGCCAGCTCGACCTCGATGCGGCTGGCATGGCCGGCCACGGCTTCGTCCATGGAATTGTCCAGCACCTCGGCCACCAGATGGTGCAGCGCGCGCTCGTCGGTGCCGCCGATATACATGCCGGGGCGCTTGCGCACCGGCTCCAGCCCTTCCAGCACCTCGATCGAGGATGCGTCATAGCTGTCGCCCGCGGGGCCGAGTAGATCATTCATGCCGCCTGCCCGATTCGTGCCTGTGTGCTGCCTGCCAGAAATAGAGCATCCCGGCCCCGGTGACGCAAGACTTGGGGTCCGGATGGGGTCGATGCAGAAGGCAGCCGCGCGCGGTCTGGAAACCCCATGCGCAAATGCGTATCTTGTCACCTGCAGTCCACAGGAGCCGCGCCATGCCCGAAACGCAAAGCCTGATCGCCGCGCTGGACCCGGTTTGGGAGCGCATCCGCATCGAGGCGCAGGAGGCGGTGACGGACGAGCCGCTGCTGGGCGGTGTCTTTCACTCTTCGGTGCTGCATCACAAGACGCTGGAGCAGGCGCTGGCCTTCCGGCTGGCGCAGAAGCTGGCCTCGGCCGAGATGAGCGAGCAGATCCTGCGCGAGATCATGGACGAGGCGCATACCGACGACCCTGGCCTGGGCGAGGCGGCGCGGGCCGATATCGTGGCGACCTTCGAGCGCGACCCGGCCTGCAACCGGTTTCTGAAGCCGCTTCTGTATTTCAAGGGGTTCCAGGCGGTGCAGGCGCATCGTATCGCGCATTGGCTGTGCCGGCGGGGAAGGGCGGATTTCGCCAGTTTCATCCAGATGCGGGTGTCCGAGATCTTCGGCGTGGACATCCACCCGGGCGCGCGGATCGGGCGCGGCATCATGATCGACCATGCCCATTCCATCGTTATTGGCGAGACGGCGGTGGTGGGCGACAATGTGTCGATGCTGCATTCGGTGACGCTGGGCGGCACCGGCAAGGAGGGCGGCGACCGGCATCCGAAGATCGGCAACGGGGTGCTGATCGGCGCGGGCGCGAAGGTGTTGGGCAATATCCGGGTGGGGCATTGCTCGCGCATTGCCGCCGGGTCGGTGGTGCTGGCAGATGTACCCGATTGCAAGACCGTGGCCGGGGTGCCGGCGCGGATAGTCGGCGAGGCGGGCTGCGACCAGCCGGCGCTGGCGATGGACCATCTGTTCGGCAAATAGGCGGGCGGGGGCCGTATTGGTGAGCAGGGCAGGGGGGCGCTGCCCCCCTCTTGGCCTGCGGCCAATTCACCCCCCGGGATATTTGAAGAGCAAAGAGGGAGGGGCGCCGGGATTTGTGCCCCTTGGGCTTCAGGCCAGCATGGCGAGCGGGTTTTCCAGGTTCTCGATGATCGCCTGCAGGAACTCGGCGCCGAGCGCGCCGTCGATGACGCGGTGATCGACCGAGAGGGTCATCGACATGACCGTGGCCGTGGTGATCTCGCCATCCTTGCCGACCACGGGCTGTTTGAGCCCCGCGCCGACGGCGAGGATGGAGCCGTGGGGCGGGTTGATGACGGCGTCGAAATTCTCGATCCCGAACATGCCCAGATTGGAGATGGCGAAGCTGCCGCCGACATATTCATGCGGGGCGAGCTTGCGGTTGCGGGCGCGGGTGGCGAGGTCCTTCATCTCGGCCGAGAGGGCGGAGAGGGATTTCAGATGCGCGTCCTTGATCACCGGGGTGAAGAGGCCGCCGTCGATGGCCACGGCGACCGCCACGTCCGAGGGCTTGAGGCGCAGGATGCGGTCGCCGGCCCAGACCGCATTGGCGTCAGGCACCTTTTGCAACGCCTGGGCTGCGGCCTTGATGATGAAGTCGTTGACCGAAAGCTTGACCTCGCGCGCGGCAAGCTGGGTGTTGAGCTGGCTGCGGAATTTCATCAGCGCGTCAAGCTGGACCGAACGGCGCAGGTAGAAATGCGGGATGGTCTGTTTAGCTTCGGTCAGGCGGGCGGCGACGGTGCGGCGCATGCCGTCGAGCTTGACCTCCTCGAACTCGCGGCCCTCGAACATGCGGATGACCTGTTCGGCGCTGGCGCCGGCAGGCATGGCGGCGGGGGCGGGCTTCGTGGCGGCGGATTCGGCGGGTTTTTCCGCAGCGGCGGCCTTCGGGGTGGCGCTGGCGCCTTCGACATCGGCCTTGACGATGCGGCCGTTGGGGCCGGAGCCGGTGATCGTGCTCAGGTCCAGCCCCTTTTGCGCGGCGATGCGGCGGGCGAGGGGGGAGGCGAAGATGCGCTTGCCATCCTCGACCGGGGCAGGGGGCGCCGGCGTGTCTGCGGGCTTGGCGGGTGAAGAGGGGGCGGACGCCGCGGCGGCCCCTGCCGGGGCCTCCTTGGCGCCCGCGTCGGCGCCTTTGGACGCCTCCGGCGCCCCCCCCCCGGTGGTGTCGATATCCTC
>SKNG01000237.1 GCA_007120685.1 Paracoccaceae bacterium
CGGCGGGCTGGCCGGCGCGGCGCTGGTGGATGTCTTCCGCGCGGCGCTGCCCACCGCGCAGGCCTTCGGCGTGACCTTCCTGTTCGAGGCCACGCTCTTCATCGCCGCGGCGCTGGTTGCCGTGCGCATCATGGCCCCCGCCCCGGCGGCCCGGGCCCCGCTGGTTGCAGGAGAATGACCATGAGCTACGATGTTTTTGTTGTGGGCGGCGGCCCCTCGGGCGCGACGGCGGCCGACGATCTGGCCCGCGCCGGCCACCGCGTGGCACTGCTGGACCGCGCGGGCCGGATCAAGCCCTGCGGCGGCGCCATCCCCCCCCGGCTGATCGCGGATTTCGAGATCCCGGATGAGCAGCTGGTCGCCCATATCACCACCGCCCGCATGATCTCGCCCACCGGCCGGGCGGTGGACATTCCCATCGAGAACGGCTTCGTCGGCATGGTCGACCGCGAACATTTCGACGAATACCTGCGCGCCCGTGCCGCCAGCCATGGCGCCGAGCGCCTGACCGGCACCTATGTCCGCATCGAACGCGACAAGGACGGCACCCATGTCGTCTGGCGCGACAAGGCCAGCGGCGAGGAACGGCGCAGCCAGACGAAGCTGGTGATCGGCGCCGATGGGGCCCGTTCCCGCGTCGCCAAGGCCGAGGTGCCGGGCGGCGACAAGATACCCTATGTCATCGCCTATCACGAAATCATCAAGGCGCCCCCGGCGAATGATGCCTATGACCCCGACCGCTGCGACGTCATCTATGACGGCCGCATCTCGCCCGATTTCTACGGCTGGGTCTTTCCGCATGGCAAAAGCTGCTCGGTCGGCATGGGCTCGGAAAAGCCCGAGGCCGATCTGAAACAGGCCACGGCCGCCTTGCGCGAGATGTCCGGCCTGACGGGCTGCGAGACGATCCGGCGCGAGGGCGCGCCGATCCCCCTGCACCCGATGGACCGCTGGGACAACGGCCGCGACGTGGTGCTGGCGGGCGATGCGGCGGGCGTGGTGGCACCCAGTTCTGGCGAGGGCATCTATTACGCCATGGTCGGCGGCCGTGTGGCGGCAACGGCCGCGCAGGCGGCGCTTAAGTCCGGCCGCGCGAAGGACCTGATGCTGGCCCGCAAGCTTTTCATGCGCGAGCACAAGACCGTCTTCCGGGTGTTGCGCTCCATGCAGGACGCCTATTACAGATCGGACGAGCGGCGCGAGCGTTTCGTCTCGCTTTGCCATGATATCGACGTGCAGCGGCTGACCTTCGAGGCCTATATGAACAAGAAACTGGTCCGCGCCCGGCCGCTGGCGCATATCAAGATCGGCATCAAGAACCTGATGCACCTCACCGGCCTCGTGCGCCCGGGCTACACATGAGCCCCGCCGCGCAGACCATCCCTGCCTGGGTGGACGGGCAGTTGCAGCCGGTGGAGAAGCTCTCGGTGCACCTTCGCGGGCTGCGCCATCAGGCGATCTCGGTCTTCGTGATGCGCGGGCGGCAGGTGCTGATCCAGCGCCGGGCGTTGGGAAAGTATCACACGCCGGGGCTCTGGGCGAATACGGTCTGCACCCATCCGCATTGGGGCGAAAGCCATGCCGATTGCGCCGCACGCCGCCTGCGCGAGGAACTGGGCATCACCGGCCTGCCCCTGACCCATGCCGGCACGGTGGAATACCGCGCCGATGTGGGGGGCGGGCTGATCGAGCACGAGGTGGTGCAGGTCTACACAGCCGAGGCGCCTGCCGATCTGCGCCTCGCCCCCGACCCGGACGAGGTGATGGACACCGCATGGCGCGACCTGGACCGGCTGGCCGAGGACACCCGCACCGACCCGCGACGGTTCACCCCCTGGTTGCGGCTCTATCTGGCCGAACACGCCGAGACCATCTTCGGCGCCGCCGCCCCGGCCGGCTGATCCGCCGCACGATCCGACGGACTGCCAGTGCCCGCGGCGTCCGGCAGAGGGACGCGCACCCGCAGGGCTTGCCCCTCTTTGCTCTTCAAATATCCCGGGGGGTGAGCCCGGCCCCGCAGGGGTAGGGCGAGGGGGGCAGCGCCCCCCTGCCTTGCTTCGCCGGGTCCGGCGCCTCAGTCGCCAAAGGCCGCGTCGGTCACCGCATGGCTCCAGGCGCCCTCGGGCTCCTCGCTGATCACCGGGTCAGAGCCCCCGGCCAGCAGCGTGGCCACCGTGCGGTCAAAGGCCTCGATGTCCAGCACCCCGTTCGAGCCCGCCGTCAGCAGCGCCACCTCGCCCATCATGCGGATCTGATGCTCTTCGGTCTGCGCGCCGGTCTCGTCGAAATCCAGCACGATCATCGCGGCGTCTTCGGGGTTTTCCTCGGCCCAGGCCCAGCCGCGCATCGAGGCACGCACGAAGCGGGCCATCACATCGACAAACTCGGGGTCTTCCAGCCGATCCTCCAGCACGTAAAGCCCGTCCTCCAGCGTGGCGACGCCCTGATCCTCATACTTGAAGGTGACCAGCTCGTCCTCGCTGATGCCGGCATCGATGACCTGCCAGAACTCGTTATAGGTCATCGTCGAGATGCAGTCGGCCTGACGCTGCAGCAGCGGATCGACGTTGAAGCCCTGGCGCAGCACCTCGACCCCGTCATCGCCGCCGGTGGTGGGGATGCCCAGCGTGCTCATCCAGCTCAGGAACGGAAACTCGTTGCCGAAGAACCACACGCCCAGGGTGCGGCCACGAAAATCCTCCGGTCCGGTGATGCCGGTATCGGCCAGGCAGGTCAGCATCATGCCCGACCGGGTGAAGGGCTGGGCGATGTTGACCAGCGGCAGGCCGGCTTCGCGCGCGGCCAGCGCGGCGGGCATCCATTCGACAATCACATCGGCCCCACCGCCGGCAATCACCTGCGGCGGCGCGATGTCGGGGCCCCCGGGGCGGATGGTGACATTCAGCCCCTCGTCCTCGAAATAGCCGTTCTCCAGCGCCACGTAGTAGCCGGCGAACTGGGCCTGCGTGACCCATTTCAACTGCAGCGTCACATCGTCCATCGCCGCGGCAGAGCCCGCCCACAGGGCGGCAGCGGCCGCCAGTCCGGTCAAACGTGCCTTCATCTTTCTTCCCTCCAAGTTGGCCGGCCCGGGCTGATGCCGGGCTCCGGCGGTTATCTGCCGCGCTGCGAAGGGTGCCAGAAGGTCACCCGCCGCTCCAGCAGAGCCCAGAAACCGTAGAAGGCCGAGCCTGCCAGCGCTGCTACGGTTATTTCTGCCCAGACCATGTCAAGCTGCAAGCGCCCGACCTCGGTCGATATGCGAAAGCCCATGCCCCGCGTGGGCGAGCCGAAGAACTCTGCCACGATTGCCCCGATCAGCGCCAGCGTTGCCGAAATCTTCAGCCCGTTGAAGATGAAGGGCATCGCGGCGGGCAGGCGCAGATGGATCAGCGCCTGCGCCCAGCTGGCCGACCAGGTGTGCATCAGGTCGCGCTGCATCGGCTCAGTGGCCCGCAGTCCCTGCACGGTATTGACCAGCATCGGAAAGAACACCATCGCCACCACCACCGCCGCCTTCGACGGCCAGTCGAAGCCGAACCACATCACGAAGATCGGCGCGGTGCCGATGATTGGCAGGGCGGCCAGGAAATTGCCCACCGGCAACAGGCCCCGGCGCAGGAACAGGTAGCGGTCGACCACCAGCGCGAACAGGATCGCCGCGCCGCAGCCGATGGCGAAGCCCGAGAGCGCGCCCTTGACGACGGTCTGCACCAGGTCGACCCAAAGAATGTCAACCGAACCGGCGATGCGCGCGCCGATGGCCGAGGGGGGCGGCAGGATCACGCGCGGCACGGCGAAGGCCCGCACCACGGCTTCCCATATCCAGATCAGCGTCACACCGAAAAGGACCGGCGCCAGCAGCCCCTGGATGCGCCCCGCCAGCCCGGCGCCGCGGGGCAGGGCGGAAACCATCGCCACCAGCATCCAGGCAGCAAGCCAGGTGGTGACCACCAGCGCCAACGCCCCCGTCCGGCTTTCCAGCGGCAGCAGCGGCAAGAGCGACAGTGCCGCCACGCCCAGCCCCAGCGCAATGCCCGCCAGCAGCGCCGCATGCACCACCAGTCCGCGACGGCGGGCGGGGTCATGCAGCGTGGCCAGGACCACCACCAGCGACAGGCCCAGAAGCGGCCATTGCGGCGCGCCGCTGCCGAAGACATGCCACAGCGCCCAGAAGAGCGCGGCGATCATGGCAAGGTTTTGCCAGAAACCCGGGTGGAAATGGCCCGTGCCTTGCCGCGCGCTCATGATGACAGCCCCATGCGTTTCAGCGTCAGCCGCTGGATCACCCCGATGGCGCCGACCATCGCCGCTGCCAGGATCGCCGCGGCAAAGAGCGCCGACCAGATCTGCACCGTCTGTCCATAATAGCTGCCGGTGAGCAGCCGCACACCAAGGCCCCCTTGCTGCACGGGAAGCTCGCCCACGATGGTGCCGACCAGCGATGCGGCGATGCCGATTTTCATCGAGGCGAAGAAATAGGGCATCGAGGAGGGCAGCCGCAGTTTCAGGAAGCCCTGCAGCCCGCTGGCGTTCCAGGTCTTCATCTGGTCAAGCTGCATCGCATCGGGTGCCCGCAGCCCCTTCACCATGCCGACGACGACCGGGAAGAAACTGAGATAGGCGGCGATGATCGCCTTTGGCAGCAGGCCGGATATGCCGACCGAATTCAGCACCACGATGATCATCGGCGCGAGCGCGATGATGGGGATTGTCTGGCTGGCGATGGCCCAGGGCATGACGGATGCATCCATCGCGCGGTTGTAGACGATCCCCACCGCCAGCGCGAAACCCAGGGTGGTGCCGATGGCAAAGCCCAGGAAAGTGGCCAAGAGCGTGATCCAGCCGTGATGGACCAGGCTGCGGTTGGACAGGGTGCCGGTGTTCCACAGGCCGCGGCGGCCGTGGCGTTCCTCGACCCAGGTGGAGTTCCACAGCTCGACCGCGACCTGATGCGGCGCGGGCAGCCGGGGGCGGGACTGCGACATGGTGCGGGTGACGAGTTCGGCGGTGGTCAGTTCCGTACCCGCCCGCGCCGCCTGGTCACGTTCCCATTGCGCGTTCATCGGCACCACGGCGGCATACCAGAGCGCCAGGATGGCCAGGGTGACGGTAAGGACGGGCAGGACGCTTTTCATGGCCGGCGGTTACGAGCGTGGAGAGGGGCGAGGGGGGCGCTGCCCCCCGTCGGCTGGCGCCGACTCCCCCCGGGATATTTGAAGAGCAAAGAGGGGGCGGGGTGGTTTGGGGTCATCGGCGGTCAGTCCTCGACATGGCCGGCGCGCAGGCCCTCGCGGACGCGGTGGGCGATCTCGATGAATTCGGGGCTGTCGCGGATATCGAGCGGGCGGTGGCGGGGCAGGGGGCTGTCGATGATGTCGGTGATGCGCCCCGGGCGGGGGGACATGACGACGATGCGGGTGCTGAGATAGACCGCCTCCGGGATGGAATGGGTGACAAAGGCGATGGTTTTCTGCGTTCGGTCCCAGAGTTTCAGCAATTCCTCGTTCAGCCGGTCGCGGACGATTTCATCGAGCGCGCCGAAGGGTTCGTCCATCAGCAGGATATCGGCGTCGAAGGCCAGGGCCCGGGCGATGGAGGCGCGCTGCTGCATGCCGCCGGAAAGCTGCCAGGGGAATTTCTTCTCGAACCCCGTCAGTTCTACCAGGTCCAGCACGCGGGCGGCGCGCTGGCGGCGTTCTTCGGCGCTGTAGCCCATGATTTCCAGCGGCAGTTTCACGTTGCCCTCGATCGTGCGCCAGGGATAGAGGCCGGCGGCCTGGAAGACATAGCCATAGGCGCGGGCGCGCCGCGCCGCATCCGGGGTCATGCCGTTGACGGTGATGGTGCCGGAGGTGGGCTGTTCCAGATCGGCGATGACGCGCAGAAGCGTGGTCTTGCCGCAGCCCGAGGGGCCGATGAAGCTGACGAAATCGCCCTTGGCGATGGTCAGGTTGACATCCTTAAGCGCCTGAACGGCACCGTCGGCGGTGTCGAAGATCAGGTTGAGGTTTTCGGCGGCGATGACCGGGGTCGGCATGCTGGGTGCGGTCATGAGGCCCTCATCAGCCCGCCATCGACGCGCAGGCTTTGCCCGGTGATATAGCTGGCGGCGGGCGAGCAGAGGAAGGCGACGGTGCGCCCGACTTCTTCTGCCGTGCCGTAGCGGCCCATCGGCACGCTGGCCGCGCGTTCGGCGGTGACCGGCCGGCTGTCGATCCAGCCGGGCAGGACGGTGTTCATGCGGATGCCATGGGGGGCGACCTCGTCGGCATAGATCTTGGCCACCGCCTTCAGCCCCGCGCGCGCGAAGGCCGAGGTGGGAAACATCGCCGAGGGCTCGCCCACCCAGGCGGTAGAGATGTTGACGATGGCGCCGCTGCCCTGGGCCTGCATGATCGGCGTGACGACGCGCAGCGCGCGCATGACATTGAGAAAGAACACCTCGACCCCTTCGTGCCAGTCGGCGTCGGTCAGGTCCAGCAGCGGCCCCTTCGGCCCGTGCCCGGCGCCGTTGACCAGCGCGTCGATGCGGCCCCAGCGGGCCATGGCCTGATCGGCGAGCGCGGCGATATCGGCCTGATTGCGGTTCGATCCCTGCAGCGCGAAGCCGCCCAGTTCCTCGGCCAATGCCAGCCCCTTGCCCGAGGCGGTCAGGATGGCGACCTGGTGCCCGTCCTTTGCCAGCGCGCGGGCCGAGGCTGCGCCCATGCCGCTGCCGCCGCCGATGACCAGCGCCGTGCGCATCAGACCCCGGTCGCCGGGATGCCGCTGCGCTGCACGGGGCGCGGGGCGGTCAGTTCCTTCCACTGGCTGAGCGCGCGGTTGACCGGCGCGTTGGCCTCGCGCGGCACGAAAGCCCCGTGCCCCTCGCGCCCGCGCATCTCGCCGTCATGGCAGGCGACATGGCCGCGGGTCAGGGTGTAGCGGGGCAGGCCCTTGACCTTCTGCCCCTCAAAGACGTTGTAATCGATGGCCGATTGCTGGCTGGCCGCCGCGATGGTCTTTTCCTTTTCCGGATCCCAGACCACCAGATCGGCGTCCGACCCCACCAGCACCGCGCCCTTTTTCGGGTATAGATTGAATATCTTGGCGGCGTTTGTTGATGTCACGGCGACGAACTCGTTGGGCGTCAGCCGCCCCGTACCCACGCCATGTGTCCAGAGCATCGGCATGCGGTCTTCCAAGCCCCCGGTGCCGTTGGGGATCTTGGAGAAATCGCCCACGCCATAGCGCTTCTGATCGGTGGTGAAGGCGCAGTGATCGGTCGCCACCACCGACAGCGAGCCCGCCTGCAACCCGGCCCATAGGCTGGCCTGATGCGCCTTGTTACGGAAGGGCGGCGACATGACGCGGCGGGCGGCGTGGTCCCAGTCGGGGTTGAAATACTCGCTTTCGTCCAGCGTCAGATGCTGGATCAGCGGCTCGCCCCAGACGCGCTTGCCCTGTTGGCGGGCGCGGCGGATGGCCTCGTGGCTTTCCTCGCAAGAGGTATGGACGACGTAAAGCGGCACGCCGGCCATGTCGGCGATCATGATGGCGCGGTTGGTGGCCTCGCCTTCGACCTGGCTGGGGCGGGAATAGGCGTGGGCCTCTGGCCCGGTATTGCCCTCTGCCAGCAGTTTGGCGGTCAGTTCGGCCACCACATCGCCGTTTTCGGCATGCACCATCGCCACGCCGCCCAGATCGCCCACCCGGCGGAAGGAGTGATACAGCTCATCGTCATTAACCATGAGCGCGCCCTTGTAGGCCATGAAATGCTTGAAGCTGGTGATGCCGGCCTTGATGCTGTCACTGATGCCGTCGAACACCTTTTCGCCCCACCAGGTGACCGCCATGTGATAGCTGTAGTCGCATTGCGCGCGGCCGGACTTGTTGTGCCACATCTGCAGCGCGTCCATCAGCCCCTGTTCCGGGGCGGGCAGGCAGAAATCGATCACCATGGTGGTGCCGCCGGACAGCGCGGCGCGGGTGCCGGATTCGAAATCGTCGCTGGAATAGGTGCCCATGAAGGGCATCTCCAGATGCGTATGGGGGTCGATACCGCCGGGCATGACGTAGCAGCCGGTGGCATCAAGCTCGGTGTCGCCCTTCAGGTCCGGTCCGATCTCGGTGATGATGCCGTTCTCGATGCGGACATCGGCCTTGTAGGTCAGGTCATGGGTGACGATGGTGCCGTTGCGGATGACGGTAGACATGATCGTATCCCCCTGTTTTGGCGTGTATAAGTGAAATGTCAGACAGATGAGAAAACGGCGATGGCCGGGCCGTGGACGCCGATATCAAGCGGACCGAACTGACCATCGACGCAAAGCGCGAAATAGCCGGCCAGCGGCAGCCAGACCACCGTGTAGCGGCCGTTCGAGCGGGTGACGGCGAAGCAGTCCAGGTAGATACCGCCGGAGAATTGCACCTCGACAGGTTCGGGCGGGATGCGGTGGGCCAGGAAATCTTCGAGCGTGGCGCGGGCGGCGGGGGTGGTGGCGTCGAAGGCGGCGATTTCGGCGGCGATCATCGCCCCGATCTGCGCGGGCGCTTTCGGCATCAGGTCGGCGGGGCGGAAGCGGCGGGCGGGGGCGGTCATGACGCACGGCCCCGCTGCTGTGCGTCAGCCCTCGACCAGGTCCCGCCGCCGTTCGATGCGTTCGACGCGGGCGTCCAGCCTGTCGATGCGCACCGACAAGCTGGCATATTGCTGAGCAAGTCCGCCAACCTGTGTTTCAAGAATGCCAAGACGTTCCTTGACCTCCTGCATGTCCAGCGCCAGTTTGTCGGTTGTGCGGCGGATGGCGCGCAGATGTTCGAGAACGATGCTATCGGTTTCCATGTTCCGCTACCTGCCTTGAAGCAAAGCTCATTACGCCCTGTCACCGATGAATATAGGGTAAACGCCCTCACCCGACAATCTCCGCCGTCTCCAGCACCGCGTGCAGCAGCACGTCCGTGCCGGCCTGCGCCCATGCCTTGGAAATCTCCTCGGCCTCGTTATGGCTCAGCCCGTCCACGCAGGGGCAGAAGACCATCGCCGCCGGCGCCACGCGGTTGATCCAGCAGGCATCATGCCCGGCGCCGGAGACGATATCCATATGGCTGTAGCCCAGCCGATCCGCCGCGCCGCGCAGCCGCGCCAGCAGCGCCTTATCAAAGGCCGGCGGGTCGAACGCCCCCACCACCTGCGCGGCGAACTTCACCCCGATATCGGCGCAAAGCCCCGGCGCGCGGGCGTTGAACTCCGCCTCCATCGCCTGCAGCACCTCCAGCCGATGCGAGCGGAAATCCACCGTGAAAACAACCTTCTCTGCGATGATGTTGCGGCTGTTGGGGTGGAAATCGGCATGCCCTATCGCGCCCACGGCATCCGGCTGGTGCTTGATGGCGATCTCATGCACCAGTTCCGTCACCCGCGCCAGCCCGCGCCCGGCGTTGCGGCGCATGTACATCGGCGTCGAGCCGGTGTGCTGGCCCTTGCCGGTGACGGTGCATTCGATCCAGCGCAGCCCCTGGCCATGGGTGACGATGCCCACATCCTTGCCCTCGGCCTCCAGGATCGGGCCCTGTTCGATATGCAGTTCCAGAAAGGCATGCATCTTCCGCGCGCCGACCGGCTCGTCACCCTTCCAGCCAATCCGCTCCAGTTCATCCTTCAGGCGTGCGCCGCTGGTATCCACCCGCGCATAAGCCCAATCCAGATCATGCACCCCGGCAAAGACGCCGGATGCCAGCATCGCCGGGGCAAAGCGCGTGCCTTCCTCATTCGTCCAGTTGGTCACCACGATCGGGTGCCTGGTCTGCACCCCCAGATCGTTCAACGTGCGCACCACTTCCAGCGCGCCCAGAACGCCCAGCACACCGTCATACTTCCCGCCCGTCGGCTGGGTGTCCAGATGACTGCCCACATAGACGGGCAGGGCATCGGGGTCGTTGCCGGGGCGGGTGGCGAACATCGTGCCCATGGCATCGACGCCCATCGACATCCCCGCTTCCTCGCACCAGCGCTGAAACAGCGCGCGGCCCTCGGCATCGGCATCGGTCAGCGTCTGGCGGTTGTTGCCACCCGCCACCCCGGGGCCGATCTGTGCCATCTCCATCAGCGCATCCCACAGCCGGTCGGCATCGATACGCATATTGGCCGCGGGCGTTGCCATGCCGGGTTACTCCTGTCGATTGTGCACACGCCGAGGGCGGCGTCGTGTCTTGCAATGCCGGGCTGCGCGCCGCACAGTTGTGCGGGATCGGCAACGGGGACGCTACCAGAGTTGACCAACCAGTCAAGATTCTTCACCGAGGGCTGCCGGGGTGGCCCGGCCCTGCCGAAAAACCGGGCAGGTGCCCTGTGAATACCCGCATCCAGCGCCGCAACCGCCGGCTGATTCTGGATGCTGCACTGGACGTTTTTTCCGCGCATGGCTTTCGCGGCGCCACGCTTGATGCCATCGCCCGGCAGGCGGGGTTGTCGAAACCCAATCTGCTTTACTATTTCGACAGCAAGGAAGCCATTCACCGTGCGTTACTGGACGACTTGCTGGAAACCTGGCTAGAACCCTTGCGGGCCATAGACCCGGCGGGCGAGCCCGCGGCCGAGATCATGGCCTATATGCGCCACAAACTGCGTATGGCCCGGGATTACCCGCGCGAATCAAGGCTGTTCGCCAACGAGATCCTGCAAGGCGCGCCGCGCCTGTCGGATTTCATCGCCAGCGAGTTGCGCGCGCTGGTCGAGGATCGCGCCCGCCTGATCGCGGCCTGGGTGGCGCAGGGCCGGCTGGCCCCGGTCGATCCGATGCATCTGATCTTCTCGATCTGGGCGCTGACCCAGCATTACGCCGATTTCGACGCCCAGATCCGACTGATCCGCCCCCAGGGCGACCCGATGCAGGGGGCCGAGGCCTTCCTGACCACGCTCTACAACCGGCTGCTCGCCCCCTGAAAGCCCCCGGGAAAGCCCGCGCGCCTTCATCTTGCCTCAAATACTCCGGCGGGAATCGCGCGTCAGCGCGATGGGGGGCAGCGCCCCCCGCCCTCGCTCGCCCCGCAGGCCGACGACCCGCTCAGGGCGCTGCCACCCGCGCCATGTCGCGCCGGCGGCTGGACAGTTCCTCGGCCACCAGAAACGCCAGTTCCAGCGACTGGCTGGCGTTCAGCCGCGGGTCGCAGGCGGTGTGATAGCGGTCCGACAGATCCTCGTCGGTCAGCGCCCGAAGCCCGCCGGTGCATTCGGTCACATCCTTGCCGGTCATCTCGAAATGCACGCCGCCGGGGATCGTCCCCTCGGCGGCATGCACGCCGAAGAACTCGCGCACCTCGGCCAGCACCCGCTCGAAGGGCCGGGTCTTGTAGCCCGAGGGTGACTTGATCGTGTTGCCATGCATCGGATCGCAGACCCACAGCACCTGCGCGCCCTCCTCGCGCACCGCCCGGATCAGCCGGGGCAGATGCGCACCCACCTGACCGGCGCCAAACCGCGCGATCAGCGTCAGCCGACCGGGCTCGTTGCCCGGGTTCAGCCGCGCGATCAGCCGTTTCAGGTCATCGGCTTCCAGTGTCGGGCCACATTTCAGCCCCACCGGGTTCTGCACGCCGCGGCAGAATTCGACATGCGCGCCGTCCGGTTGGCGGGTGCGGTCGCCGATCCACAGCATATGCCCTGAGCCCGCCACCGGCAGGCCGGTGGTGCTGTCGATCCGGCACAGCGCCTCTTCGTATTCCAGCAGCAGCGCCTCGTGCGAGGTGTAGAAATCCACCTCGCCGATCGCCGCCGAGGTATCGCCATTCACCCCGGCCGCATTCATGAAATCCAGCGCGTCCGAAATCCGGTCCGACAGCGCGCGGTAGCGTTCGGCATTCGCGCCATCGGCAAAGCCCAGCGTCCAGCTGTGCACGCGGTGGATATCGGCGAAACCGCCCTTGGAAAAGGCGCGCAGCAGGTTCAGGCTGGCCGCGGCCTGGGTATAGGCCTGCAGCATGCGCGCGGGGTCGGGCACGCGCGCTTCGGGCGTGAAGTCGAACCCGTTGATGATGTCGCCGCGATAGCTGGGCAGTTCCTGTCCGCCCATCACCTCGGTCGGCGCCGAGCGGGGCTTGGCGAATTGCCCGGCCATGCGCCCCACCTTCACCACCGGCACCTTGGCCGCGAAGGTCAGCACGATGGCCATCTGCAACACCACCTTGAACGTGTCGCGGATGATGTCGGCGTTGAATTCGGCAAAGCTTTCGGCGCAGTCGCCGCCCTGCAACAGGAAGGCGCGGCCCTCGGCGGCCTCGGCCAGCCGCGCCTTCAGCGCGCGCGCCTCGCCGGCAAAAACCAGCGGCGGATACTGCGCCAGTTGCCGCTCGGCGCGTTCCAGCGCGGCGGCGTCGGGATAGGCGGGCATCTGTACCCGCGGCCGGCTCCGCCAGCCCGTCTTGCTCCAACCCTCGATCATCGGCTCTTCCTCCACCGTCTGCCCGGCGTGCCGCCCGTGCCACGGGGTACCGCACACCGCGCTCTTCGGCTTCCCTTACACAACCGCTTGCGCCCATGCAAACATCACCGCTCTTGCCTCGCCACGCGCGCGCAGGTAAGGGGCGGAAATATCCGCTGTTCTGGCCCGCCGATGCCCGCCCCGCCCCTTCGCCCTTCCAGCAAGCCGCGTGCGCCCGTCCCCGGCGCCCGGATACCGCGGTCAGGCCCGTCCTCGGCATCGCATGGGGCGCCGGCGGCGTCGCGCAAGGACGCCGCGCCCGCCCGCCAGCGCCACTTCTTCTTCGTGCTGCTGGACCAGTTCAGCCAGCTTTCCTTCGCCGCGGCGCTGGAGCCGCTGCGCATCGCCAACCGCATGAGCGGGATGCCGCTTTATCGCTGGACGCTGTTGTCGGAAACCGGCGCGCCGGTGAGCTGTTCCAATGGCACCTGTGTTGCGGTGAACGCGGCCCTGGGCGAGATCGGGCATGACGATGTGGTGATGATCTGCGCCGGGATCGACGTGCGTGGCAGGACCACCCAGCCAGTGCTGAACTGGCTGCGCCGCGTGGCCCGGCGCGGCGCGGTGATCGGCGGGCTGTGCACCGGGTCGCATGCAATGGCGATGGCGGGCCTCCTGAACAACCGCCGCGCCACCATCCACTGGGAAAATCGCGACGGCTTTGCCGAGGATTTCCCGGATGTGGCGCTGTCCAAGTCGGTCTTCGTGATCGACGGCAATCGGCTGTCGGCGGCGGGCGGCACGGCCTCGCTGGACCTGATGCTGACGCTGATCGCCGATGACCACGGCAAGGACCTGGCCAATGCCGTGGCTGACCAGATGATCTATGCCGCCATCCGCACCGAAAGCGATATCCAGCGCCTGTCCATCCCCACCCGCATCGGCGTGCGCCACCCTCGTCTGGCCGAGGTGATGGCGCGGATGGAGGCGCAGATAGAAGAGCCGGCCTCGCCCGCCGGTCTGGCCGCTGCGGTGGGCATGTCCACGCGGCAGCTTGAGCGGTTGTTTCGCCGCTACCTGAATCGCAGCCCGAAGCGCTATTACATGGAACTGCGCCTGGCGCGGGCACGCAACCTGCTGATGCAGACGGGCATGAGCGTGATCGAGGTGGCGCTGGCCTGCGGCTTCACCTCGCCGTCGCATTTTTCAAAATGCTACCGGGCGCAATACGGCACCACGCCCTATCGCGAGCGCGGCGCGCAGGGGATAGAGGATGAGACCGGCGCCGAACCCGTGGATGCGGTCGATGATGATGACGATGCAGGCGTAAACGATGGCCTGGATGATGCCGGCAATGCCGCGTCCTGACAACGCCGCGCCCTAAGGGGGGCGGGTCAGCGGTCGCTGCGGTGTCGCTCTTGCGGGAACCGGATTGTTCGGAAACACGGAAAACGCGAGAGCGCGCTCCGTTGCGCGGCCAGCGGTTCTGGCGTCAGGAAAGTGGCACATCTTGCCCTATGGCCGGTTCGGCCTGTGCCCCTAAGCCTTCAAGCGGGTAACGTTCGGTGCATTCGAACGAATCGTTGCGTTCGCTTGCCTGCGCATGCCGAAAAACGCGGTGCCTGAATCCAGCTCGGCATGGCATCCCCTATCCGAACATTGCCCGCAGATCGACGGTGCCGCGGGCGCCCAGGTCACCGGCATGCGCGCTCAGAAAATCGTCGGCGGCCTTCACCCCGGCATCGTGCAGTGTCTCCAGCAAGAGCGGCGTCGGCGAGGTCTTGGTGCGCACTGACAGCGTGGTCATCAGGTCATCGTCGGCGATCAGATGCACCAGCACATCCTTCATCGCGCCACGCCTGATCTGGCCATCGGCGATCAGCCGTTTGACGAAGGCAATCGCCCGCAGATCCCTCAACAGCGCGGCGTTGAAGCTGATCTCGTTGATCCGGTTGATGATCTCGGGCGCCGAGCGGGGCACATCCTCGCGCAGCAGGGGGTTGATCGAGACGATCAGGATATCGTCGGGCAGATCCGGCTTGTAGAGCGGGTAAAGCGCCGGATTGGCGGCATAGCCCCCGTCCCAATAGGCCTCGCCATCAATCTCGACGGCCTGAAACAGCGTCGGCAGACAAGCCGAGGCCAGGATCGCATCGCCGGTCACGTCATCCCCGCCAAACACCCGCAGCTTGCCGGTGCGTACATTGGTGGCGGCGACGTAAAGCCGCGGCCCCTCGCTGGCGCAGACCTCGTCATGGCGGAAGGCGGCCACCACCGGCGCCAGCGGGTTGCGCCACAGGGGGCCCAGGTCATAGGGGCTGAAGACCCGGCTGGCCAGGTCCAGCGGCGAGACCGGCATCACCTGTTCCATCGCCCGCGCCATCGCCCCCACCGGCGGCAAAACGGCACGGAACCAGCCCATCGCCCGCAAATCGCCGACGCCGCCCACGCGCTCCCACAATTGCCGCAACGCCGCCTTGGCCCCGGGGCGCCCCCCGGTCACCAGCCCCGCCTTCAGCGCCGCCCCGTTCAGCGCCCCGGCCGAGGTGCCGGAGATCGCCGCGAACTCCAGCCAGGGCTCGTCCAGCAACCGGTCCAGCACCCCCCAGGTAAAGGCGCCATGCGCACCGCCGCCCTGCAGCGCCAGATTGATCCGCCTGGTTTCCATACTGCCCTTGCCCCTTCATCTTGCCGAAAATACGCCGGGGGGTGTCCGCGACAGCGGACAGGGGGCAGCGCCCCCCAACCCCGTCCCGGCCGCGCCGACGTCCGCTCAAAGCGCCGTCCAGCCCCCGTCCACGCTGATCGTGGTGCCGGTAATCTGCGCCGCGGCGTCAGAGCACAGGAACACCGCCGTCCCGCCCATCTGTTCCACCGTGGCGAACTCGCCCGAAGGCTGGCGCGACAGCATCACCTCGCGGATCACCGTCTCGCGGTCCATGCCATGGGTCTTCATCTGATCGGGGATCTGGTTTTCCACGATCGGGGTCAGCACATAGCCCGGGCAGATCGCATTCGCCGTCACCCCCTTGCCGGCGGCCTCCAGCGCGGTAACCTTGGTCAGGCCGACGACGCCATGCTTGGCCGCCACATAGGCCGCTTTGTAGGGGCTGGCCGTCAGCCCGTGGGCAGAGGCCACGTTGACCACCCGCCCCCAGCCTGCGTCATACATCCCCGGCAGCGCCGCGGCCGTGGTGTGAAAGGCCGAGGACATGTTGATCGCCACGATCGCATCCCATTTCTCGGTCGGGAAATCGGGGATCGCGCAGACATGCTGGATACCGGCATTGTTGACCAGTATGTCGCAGCCCCCCGCGCGCTCGACCAGCGCCCGGCAGTCATCGGGTTTCGACATGTCGGCGGCGATGTAGCGCACCGCGACGCCGTGGCGCGCGGCCAGATCGGCGGCCAGCGCGTGATCCTCGTCCGAATCGGTGAAGGAGTTGATCACCACCTCGGCCCCGGCCGCCGCCAGTGCCTCGGCAATCCCCAGCCCGATACCGGAATTCGACCCCGTTACGATTGCCCGCCTGCCGGTCAGTTGTTGCGCGCCCATGCTGCCCTCCGCTGATCTGTTGCGCTGCAGCATAACCGCGTTTCGTGGCCGGATACCAGCACCCCGCGTCCCTATCCGGCGGCACCCCACAGGACCGCGCCAGGACAAAAAAAACGCCCGCACAAGGCGGGCGTCAGTCGTTGAGGCAGGTTTCATACAGGCAAGAAACCTATCGAGCAGTGAGGTATATATAGCCAATCTGATCGAACTATCCAAGCTAAAAGTTTGATATACCGTCCCTTGCAGGCTAAGCCCCGCCTTGACCGGCGGCGCGGCGACGCGTCTGCGTCGGGCAGGAAAGAACCGCAAGGATCGGGGTGGCAGGATGTTCAAGATGATGCGCGCGGGGCTGGTTTCGGCCTGTCTGGGGGCGTTCTTCCTGCCCGGCGCTGCGGCCCACGGCCAGCCCGCGCATGGCATATCCATGTATGGCGAACCGGCGCTTCCACCAGATTTCGTGTCGCTGCCCCATGCCAACCCGGACGCGCCGCAGGGCGGGCGAATCACCATGGTCGAGATCGGCAGCTTTGATTCGCTCAACCCCTACATCCGCCTGGGCAGCGCGCCCTGGGGGGTGATGAGCCATACCGTCGAAAGTCTGATGGGGCGCAACCATGAC
This sequence comes from Paracoccaceae bacterium, assembly GCA_007120685.1. Taxonomy (GTDB): domain Bacteria; phylum Pseudomonadota; class Alphaproteobacteria; order Rhodobacterales; family Rhodobacteraceae; genus Pararhodobacter. Next base: position 16,577 of record SKNG01000237.1, read on the forward strand.
GAACCCTTCACGCTTTACGGCCTTCTGGCCGCGACGGTGGAGACGGATGATTCGCGCTCTTTCGTCGAATTCACCCTGCGGCCCGAGGCGCGATTTTCCGATGGCAGCCCGGTCACTGTCGCGGATGTGATCTGGTCCTTTCAGGCGCTGGGCACCGAGGGGCACGCGCGCTATCGCAACGCCTGGTCCAAGGTCGAAAGCATGGAACAGACCGGCCCGCGCTCGGTCCGTTTCACCTTCACCGAACCGGACCGCGAGATGC